>CBDUUP010000067.1:0-15115 GCA_965370435.1 uncultured Anaerolineales bacterium
GAGGGTTCTGATAGAATGCAGGCCTAATCATTGTATCGGTTTTCCCAAGAAGAATTAATAACCTAATAACCAACACCTGGAAAGTGCGGCGCATTTTGCAGCGGATGTCAAATCCGTATTTTTTCCAGATTGCTATTATAACAACTTGAGGAGAGAGTAGGGTATGAAGGCGGATCAGGCCTGGCAAGCTGCTTTAGGGCAGCTACAAATGGAAATGCCCAAGGCGACTTACGATACCTGGGTGCGCGACACAGAAATAGTTGATTATAAAGAAGATTGTTTCACCATTGGCGTTCAAAACGCATATGCCCGCGACTGGCTGGAAAGCCGCCTGACCAGCACCGCCATCCGATTGTTGACCGGCCTGATGAACCAAAACGTGGAAGTGCGCTTCGTGGTTTGGCAGCAGAGGGGAGACCCGCCGGAACCTCAGGAAACCGCCCAACCGACCCAATCCCACACCGCCAATACAGTTTCCAATCCCACCATTAACCGCCGTTACACTTTCGACAATTTTGTGGTTGGCTCCAGCAACCGCCTGGCCCACGCCGCCTGCTTAGCAGTGGCCGAGAAACCCGCCCGGGCTTATAACCCATTGTTCTTGTACAGCAGCGTGGGTCTGGGCAAAACCCACCTATTGCACGCCATTGGCAATGCCTGCGGCCAGAACGGTTTGCAATCCCTATATGTCTCCTCCGAAGAGTTCACCAACGACCTCATCAACGCCATCCGCTCCCACACCACCCAGGCCTTCCGAGAGAAATACCGCCACATTGATGTGCTGATGATTGACGATATCCAATTCATCGCCGGAAAGGAATCCACCCAGGAGGAATTCTTCCACACCTTCAACACCCTGCACGGGCAGGACAAACAGATCGTGATCTCTTCCGACCGTTCGCCCAAAGCGATGAACACCCTGGAAGAGCGCCTGCGCTCCCGTTTTGAGTGGGGGCTGACCGCCGACATCCAATCTCCAGACCTGGAGACCCGCCAGGCGATCCTGCGCTTCAAGGCCGAGAGCGCCGGACGGGAGGTAGATCCCCAGATCATCGAATTGATCGCCCGCCGCATGCAGTCCAACATCCGCGAGCTGGAAGGGGCCTTGAACCGGGTATTGGCCTACTCCGACCTGCGCGGCATCCCCCTCACCACCGAACTGGTAGACGTAGCCCTGGTGGATTTGCTGCCCCAATACCAACAATTGGACCCCCAGCGGGTGATCCACACTGTCGCCGAGTGCTACGGCGTCACCACCGAGCGCATGTTGGCCCGGGACCGTTCCCGCCAGGTGGCCTTGCCCCGCCAGGTAGCGATGTACTTGATGCGCGAAGACGCCGATATTTCACTACCCCAGATCGGCGCGGCCCTGGGCGGGCGAGACCATACTACGGTGATGTACGGCTGCGATAAGATCGCTGATTTGATCGAACGCGATGAACAGCTTCGCCGCCGGATCGTCGAGATCCGCGAACAACTCTCTGGCCGGAGGCGGTACCCCCCAGTCTGAATGACATCATCTCTCTCATTGATGCGCCTCTGCCCCGCCGCGATTGCCTTCCCGCTGCGGGGCGGCGGGTTTTAATGATGGTTGCAAGTTGAAGGTTGGCAGGTTGAAAGTTTGCAGACAAGCAAGTTGCAAGTTTGCAGGTTGGCAAGTGGCAGGTTGTAGATTGCAAGTTGCCAGTTAGCAGATTGCAGGTTGAAAACGGAGGCTGGAGGAGTTAGATTGAAAAAGGGGATTTTTCTTCGTAACCAATTTTCACCACTCAACGTACACTGGCGTTGTTCATTTCCAACTGTCCACTGCCCACTGACAACTGTCTACTGCCTACTCCTAAAGCCTCACCGCCAGGAACGGCACCAACATCTCCTCCGGCGATAGACCGCCGTGGCGGCCAAGGAGGGGATTTTTCTTGTTCGCCCACCAGAGGTAGGCGTCCCCTCGGGTGATGACGATCAAGTCACCCAGTCGGTCCATGAGGCGGGGGTCCGGCTCTCCCGGCCCGAATAGCCCGGTTTCCAGCGCCTTCCTGGGCTTAAGGATAGTGAACTGGTCGGGCCAGGCGCGGTGGAAATATTCACGCACCGCCTCAACCTCGCCGGGCTTGATGTGTAAGTACATCAGCCGGTTTTCGCCGGTGGGTTTGATGTGCAGGCGGCGGGCCAGGTCAGGGTGGCTGCTGAGGTCATAGTGAGGGTCTTTCGGGGTGGTGATCCCGCCGTGGTCGGCGGTCAAGATCAACAAGGTATCCCGGCGCGCGGGTGCGCTGAGCTGGTCGAGGAATAAACGCTCCATCGCCTGGCTGAAAATGGTGAAATCCGCTTCCGGGCGTTGGGCGTCGGGGCCAAAGCGGTGGGAGAGGCCGTCCACCTCGCTCCAGTAAATCCAGACGAACATCTTTTCATCCAGCCGGTCTTCCAGCAATTCGCGGGCGCTGATCCATAGGTCGGCCAAGCTCCCATAACTATGCAAATTCACCTCCGGCATGAGCATGCGGGAAAGTCCCGACCGGATGATGGAGTAATGGTAAAACGAGTGCGCCTCCACGCCGTTGGCCGCCAGATGAGGGCCAATTGTGGATACCGGCAAGAAGGTCTGGGGGTTAAACCCGGCCAGGGCCAGGTTGTCAGTGCCGCTCCGGTAGGTGATAGGCCGGTGCAGGATCATATTGGCCGCCACGCCGTACTCCTTGAGCCACATTTCATACCCGACGATGCCGTGCTCTGCGGGGCTGCGCCCCGTCCAAAAGGTGGTGAGGGCGGTGTTGGTGGTGCTGGGGACGGTGGAGGTGAGAGGCGCTAATAAGCCCTCCTGCGCCAGCCTCCCCCATACCGGCGTGGTACCGTCAGCGATCCAGCGCTGCAAGCGGTGCAGGGCCAGCGAATCCATCAAGACCATCACCACCCGGCGGATACCTTCCCCCAAGGGAGAGAGAATTTCAGGGATCAGCGGCGTCCCCTCCAGACCGGGCGCGCCCAGGAGCTGGCCCACGCTGGCGGGAATATTGAGGATAGATTGGCCCTCATATTGGGGGTAGATCAGATCGTCGCCTAAATTCAACCCAGGCAAGCGATGTTTCTTGAGGCGGGGCAGCAACTCGGAGGATAAGTCGGGCACGTGGTCTCCTTTTTACTCAAGCACAAATATAAATTAATATCGTTCGCTCTTTCAAGAAAATCGAATGGTATCTCTCATTCCCCATCTATCTCCAGAGCATCTTCCCGGTAATGGCACCCTCGGCTCTGGCGATTACGGGCCGCGGCGTAAGTCACATTCAATGCTGCCTGAATACTGTTTCGCAAACCCACCAGTCCATCGCTCAAGCGCGTTTTGCGATAGAAATTTTCAATCTCCTCCTGTAAGTAACGCAAATCACGGATCGCTCGTTTGATTCGATATTCATTGCGAATCAAACCCACATAGTGCCACATCAAATTGCGGATCGTGGTCATATCGGCTTGAATCAAGGCCGGATCAGGGTCAAACAACAGCCCCTCGGTAGACCACTCTGGTACGTCTGGATCGGTATAGTCAGTCGCGGTGGATTGGGCGCGGATATCGGCCGCAGTTCTCGCCCCCCACACCAAGCCATCAAGTAAAGAAGCGCTCGCCAGCCGGTTGGCTCCATGAACGCCGTTGCAAGAAATCTCCCCCACCGCATATAATCCCGGAATCGAACTGCGCCCCACCAAATCCACATGAACCCCACCACAAAAATAATGCGCTGCGGGCACTACCGGAATGGGTTGCCGGGTAATGTCAATATCTTCCGCCTTGCAGTGAGCGTATATTTGGGGAAAGCGTTTTTTAATCGCCTCGGCAGGTTTATGCGAGGCGATATCCAAATACACATGGGGATAATCCTGGGTGAGCATCTCCCAAAAAATTGCCCGCGCCACAACATCTCGGGGAGCCAATTCTTTCCACTGGGGGGCATAGCGTTCCATGAACCGGTCGCCTTCCGGCGTTAAAAGTACCGCCCCCTCGCCACGAACCGTCTCGCTGATTAAAAATCGAGCTGCGCCCGGCAGGTGCAAGGCTGTAGGATGGAACTGAATATACTCGGCGTTGATAATTCTTGCCCCAGCACGGTAAGCCATCGCTAACCCATCCCCTCGGGCGCCTTCTGGATTGGTTGTGTTTAGATAGATTTGTCCCAACCCTCCAGTAGCCAGAACCGTGTGTTCAGCTATGATCGGAAATACGTTCCCTTCCTGCTGGTTTAAAGTATAAGCGCCCACACACACCGGAGAATCATAAACTGCCATCGGGTCACGAGCGTGGTGCGGTATGGTGATCAAATCAATGGCGGTATGGTTGGTCAGCACAGTCACATTGGGGTGGGATTTTAGATTTTGCAGCAAGGCGACCATGATCGCTTTTCCGGTCGTATCCCGCACATGCAAAATTCTCCGGCTAGAATGGGCTGCTTCTAAGCCAAATACCAGTTCATTTTGCGCATCTCGATCAAAAGGCACTTTGGCCTGATTGATTAAGATCTTCTCAATCCATTGGGGACCTTCCCGGGCGATTATTTCCACCGCCGGGGCGTAGCATAACCCCGCCCCAGCTCGCAAAATATCATCAATTAAAATTTCAGCCTGATCGTCAACGCCCCGGCTTACAATTCCCCCTTGAGCATAGCGAGAATTTGACTCCAGGGGGTCGCTCGCCCGCGTTAAAACCGTGATCTGGCGCTGTGTATCGGCAGCAAGCTGGATGGCCGTCACCACCCCGGCAATCCCACTTCCAAGAATTAAGACTTCAGTTTGCAAAAAGTATATTTCCTATCTTTCGAAGTTCAACCAATTTCAATCATGCGTGTCACTGAGCGCGCTGCTCGAGTTCGAATCTCTTCAGGCACATCCACTTCGTAGCGCTCTTGGCGCAAACTCTCCAGGGTGTCTTCCATCGTGATCTTGTTCATATGCGGGCAGCGCACCATACACAGGCGCAGTAATTCTTTGTCTGGATTAGCCCCGGCAATATTGTCGCCCATGGAGCATTCGGTCAGTAATAAATAACGCGGGGCATTGGTCTCAGCCACGTAATTTATCATTGCCGTAGTGCTGCCCGAGAAATCCGCAGCCGCGATGACTTCTGGACTGCATTCCGGGTGAGCGGCAATCAACACATCCGGAAACTGCTTTCGAATAGTTAGAATGTCGGGTACATTGAATTTTTCATGCACCTCGCAGCGCCCTTCCCAACCGATGAAATCATAAGCCACGTCCTCAGGAATTGTGATTTCATGGTTGTGGATTGTTGGGTAAATGATCTTTTTCCCCGTTTCAGCGGCCACGTTGGCTGCCAGATATTGATCGGGCACGAAAATGATCGTGTCCGAATCCAGCGATTCGACCACTGCCACCGCATTCCCAGAGGTGCAGCAAATATCCACCTCCGCCTTCACCTCGGCATAAGTGTTCACATAGGCCACTATGGGCACGTTCGAAAATCGAGCCTTCAGGCTGCGCACATCCTCGGCAGTGATACTTTCAGCCAGTGAACAACCAGCCTTGTCCGTGGGGATCAAAACTTTTTTCTGGGGATTGAGGATCTTGGCCGTTTCGGCCATGAATTGCACCCCACAAAAAATAATGATGTCTTTTTCTGTTTCAGCGGCTCTGCGGCTCAGTGCCAAGGAATCCCCCGTAAAATCTGGAATCGAATGGAAAAGCGCAGGTTCCATATAATTGTGTCCTAAAATCACCGCGTTTTTCTCTTCTTTCAGCCGCTCGATCTCATAGGCCAGTTCAGCCTTATAGCGCAGTTCCACATCCGGCACAATGTCATGCAGTTTTATTTGTAAATGGGTATAGATTTCCTTTACCGATGTCATTCTATTATCCTGTCAACTAATCTGTGTGAGAAGCATGCTCATGTCAAATGTTGGCGCAGAATGGGTCAGCGCGCCAATCGAAATATAATCTACTCCGGTTTCAGCAATCGCCCGCAACCGCGCTAAAGAAACATTGCCTGAAGCTTCCAAGGGCGTTCGCCCGTCGGCAATTGCCACAGCCTGTTGCATCTTTTCCAGGCTCATATTATCCAACATAATTCGATCCACCATTAAATCCAAAGCAATTTGTAATTCTTTCAGATCTTTCACCTCAACTTCAATCGGGTATTTATCGTCAAACATCCGGCGCACCCGTCCAACCGCGGCTTCAATTCCCCCGGCAGCGACAATATGATTTTCCTTTATCAACGCCATATCATACAGCCCCATGCGGTGGTTTTGCCCTCCCCCCATCCTGACCGCATATTTATCCAGGATACGAAAGCCCGGCGCGGTTTTCCGCGTGTCCAAGATCACCGCCTGGGTCCCTTCCACAAGGTCTACAAACTTTTGGGTCAGGCTGGCTATTCCAGAAAGCCGCCCCAAGAAATTCAACCCAATGCGTTCGCCAATCAGCGCTCCCTGACCCCGCCCAGAAATCTCAATCAGTGTTTGCCCCGACAGGACTCGACTGCCATCCCGCACTTGGGGAAGAAATTCAATTCTCTCATCCACCAAACAATAAATCGCCCTCATCATGGGGATACCTGCGACAACGCCCTCCTGTTTGGCGATCACTTTGCCAGAAAGGTGAGTTTCCTCACTTACCGTTGCCCCACTGGTGATATCCCCATTTCGAATCATCTGCTCAAACCGCTGTGTCTGTGGATCAAAGGCTAGATCTTCACCCAAGCTCAACAAGATTAAATCCAACACACCCTGGGTCCTGAGTTCATCTGGCAGAGAGTCAAAAGCTTGAGCAAGCCCCACCCCATCAAGCTGGAAGGAAATAGTATTTCGATTTTGCATTTTGCTATTTACAACAATCACCAATAATTTGTTGATTGTTCTTTAATTATAACAAGAGAAATTAGCAATAGAACAACCATAGTAGGGAGAATGAAGCCATCCGCCAGGTTCAGGCCAGGCAGTAATTTGGAACTCAAGTCAAGCGAGTTTTCCCTTTCAGAGCGGAGAACTTTTGATATAATGGAACCGTAAGTAGGCTCAAAACGCACATACATTATGTAGCAACCGAATTCACCCGAACCCAACACAGGATAAATTCTATGGCAACCGGCGCATCTTCGCAAGAGCCAAACTTGATCCGGCGTTTTCTCTCCAGACGCCAGGGGCGCGATCTCCGAGAATATCTTACCGCATATCTCATGATCGCGCCTTCCATGATCCTTATCCTCACCTTTGGTATTTTCCCCGTCCTATTCGCTTTTTACGTCAGCCTGCACAAGTGGCGTCTAATCCGCGGCGACTTCCTGGGGTTGACCAATTACCTCAAGGCAGTGGATACCCTCACCTTCGTCATGGCTTTCGCTCTGGCAATCGGGGTCTGGATCGGTATGGTCATCCTGATCCGCCGTATCCGGCGGCAATTCGCCGAAACGGGGGTCTCGGCCTGGTGGTTGGCCCTCCCCGGCGCGCTGCACGCCGCTACGGTAGTCGCCTTCTTCCGCTATCTCTGGTTCCAACTGCCCGAATTTCTCGACATTGGTCAAAAGATCATCGGCCAAGAGAAAACCACCGAACTCTTCGTCCGCTTGCTCAAGGAGGCTTTTGCGGCTGAAACTGTCAGGCCTGTCTGGCTGCTCTTTGCGGGGCTGGCCCTGGCCGCTGCGGTTAGCGCGGCGGCGTCCTACAGGTGGCGGAAATCAATGGATACTCTGGTATACCAAGTTAATTTTGGCATGGCCTGGTTAGCCGCTGTCCTGGGGGGTGGATTATTGTGGTTCACTTTCATCGAGATCGCCAGGATATACGAAGAGGCGATAGAGACTGGCGTTGAACCCGAGATCTGGGCACAGGTGGTCACTATCAGTTCAGGCGTCATCCTGTTGATCCTGGCCTGGTTCAGCTACCGTTCCGCCGGAGGGCAAACCTCCTCGCGAGGCTTTTGGATCCGCATTCTGGGCACCATGTTCCTGATGGTTGGCGGCTGGCTGTTGATCGGGGAGGTTCCCATGGCCGTCGCCGCCGGGGACAAAGACCTGTGGCTGGGTCTGAAAGTGACTGCATATTTCTCACTGGGCACTGTGCCGATACAACTCACCATCGCTTTGTTTTTATCCATTCTGCTGTTCCAGAAACTGCGGGGCTCCGAATTTTTCCGCATTGTATATTTCCTGCCCTACGTCACCCCCTCGGTGGCCGCGGCAGCCATATTCAAGCAGTTATTCTCTACCCGGCACTCGTCCCCGGCCAACCAGGTGATGCAGTTCCTGGGCATGGAGCCGCAAATGTGGCTGCGTGAATCTGATGGGATTTTTTCCATGATTTCCGAAGGCCTGGGCTTCAGCCTCCCCGAATGGGCGGCCGGCCCCAGCATGGCGCTGGGGGTGATTATGATCCTCTCGATTTGGACTTACGTTGGGTACGATACCGTCATCTACATGGCGGGCCTAGGCAACATTTCTTCCGAGGTCACCGAGGCAGCCCAGATTGACGGGGCCAACAAATGGCAAATTTTCCGGCACATCACCTTCCCCTTGCTCTCGCCGACCACATATTTCCTCTCCTTGATCGCCATTATCGGCACCTTCAAGGCCTTCAACACCATTTGGGTGCTCCGAGAGCTAGAAGCGCTGAAGAGCACGGATACTTTCAGTATCGTGATATTCACAGAATTCTTTGAAAAGCTCCGCTATGGCTATGCCTCGGCGCTGGCTTTTGTGCTCTTTGCGATCATTCTGGGGCTAACTTTCATCAACAATAAAATTCAGGGATCACGGGTGTTCTATGGATAAAACCACCAACCAACCAGAACGCAACGGCTCGATTTTCTCTTACCAGACGGCTTCGAAGCTGTTCACCTATACGGTCTTGATCGTGGGCGCCATCATTGCGACGGTCCCCTTTCTATGGATGATCTCGGCTTCCTTCATGACTCTGGCGGAGGCCCAGGGCGTGGCTATTGTGCCCTCTGAAATGCACCCTGAAAACTATCTGGAGGCCTGGGAGCGGGGAAATTTCCCCGAATATTTCACCAACAGTTTCCTTATCACCACCATTACC
Organism: uncultured Anaerolineales bacterium; assembly: GCA_965370435.1. GTDB lineage: Bacteria > Chloroflexota > Anaerolineae > Anaerolineales > UBA11579 > CBDUUP01. Next base: position 9,033 of record CBDUUP010000067.1, read on the forward strand.
CTGGTGGGGGAACTCACTTTCAGCATCCTGGCCGCTTACGCCTTCGCCCGGATAAAGTTCCCTGGCCGGAACCTGATCTTTGGTCTGCTGCTCAGTACGATGATGATTCCGGCCATGGTCAACATCATCCCCAACTTCTTGACCGTCACCTGGCTGGGCCGCATAGGGCCGATCAAGTGGATCAACAACTGGCCTGCATTGACCGTGCCCTTCATGGGCAGCGTATTTTCCATTTTCTTGCTGCGCCAGTTCTTCGCCCAGATCCCGGATGAACTCTTTGACGCGGCTCGCATGGATGGGGCTGGACATTTCCGCTTCTTGGGCCAGGTCGTGCTGCCGCTCTCCAAAGCCCCGCTTATGGTCATCATCGTGCTTTCTTTCATCGGCTCCTGGAATTCGCTGGCCTGGCCGCTTCTGGTGACCAATACGCCTGAATGGCGTCCCATCGCGGTGGGCCTGTTGAACTTTGTGGATGAGGCTGGCCAGTCCGTACAATTGACCATGGCCGGCGCGGTGATCACCATCATCCCCATCCTGGTGTTATATTTCTTCACTCAGCGCCAGTTCACCGAGAGCATCGCTCGCAGCGGCCTCAAAGGCTAGCCCGGCGGTGACTCTGTTTCGAGTTTTCAGCAATCCAATGCCCAACATGCATAATTCTAGCAGGAACCTATCCAATAGGCTTATAAGATGAGGAGGTGATGTTTAGGCAAAATTCCCATAAATGAACGAGTATGATAAAATATCCCCGCAAGCCGCACCGGCGGCTTGACACACTATCTTTCAACGAGGAGAAAGAAGAATGAAAAAAAGAACATTTTTTACCGTTGTTTTGCTATTGATCTTGGCTATGGTCTTGGGAGCATGCGGCCCGGCCGATGAAACCGAAGCCCCGGCCGACCCAACCGCAGTCCCCCCGACCGACGTCCCCGCTATGGACCTGGATGGCGTTGAGGTCACCTTCTGGCACGTCTGGGGTGACGGCTCTCCCAATGAGGGCATGCTGGCGATCGTTGATGAATTCAACGCCACCAATGAGTATGGCATCACCGTGGTCCCCCTGGACCAGGGCGGCCACAGCGACGTTGAGAACGCCATGAACGCCGGAATCACTTCTGGCGACCTGCCCAACGTCACCACCGGTTACACCAACGCGTTGGCGAACTGGTACGGGGTTGACGTGATGGTAGATATCAATGATTACATCAACGACCCGATGTACGGCCTGTCCGACGCTGAGCGTACGGCTCTGTATCAAGGCGCGCTGGACGGCGGCGTGATCGCCACCGGCGAGATGGTGGGCTATCCCATCAGCCAGTCGGCCAATGTGCTCTTCTACAACAATAGCTTCGCCCAGGACCTGGGCTTCGACTCGGCCCCCGCAACCTCGGCCGAGTTCAAAGAGCAGGCCTGCGCCGCGGCAGCCTTCAATGACGCCTCCGGCGATCCTGACCTGGCCGGAACCGGCGGCCTGGTGATGTATGCCAGCGCTTCCAACTTCATGTCCTTCTTGTTCGCCTTTGACGGCGGCATCTTGAACGATGCTGGCGACGGCTACGACTTCAGCGGGCAGGAAGTGATGGACACCATCCTGTTCATGAAAGACCTGGTAGACAGCGGCTGCACCCTGACCACCGAAAGCTACCCCAACCCCGAGTTCGCCAGCCGCAAGGCCCTTTTCACCATGAGCTCCACCGCTGGCGTTCCTTACCAGGTCAGCGCTTTTGAAGACATCGGCAGCGCGGATGAGTGGGGCTTCGCCGCCTTCGCCGGTCCCGATGGCAAACTGGCTGTGGACGCCTTCGGCCAATACGTCGGTATTGTTAGGAGCACACCCGAGCAGCAAATGGCTACTTGGCTGTTCATCAAATACCTGACTTCCGCCGAGTCGCAGGCCGCCTGGATTGAAGCCAGCGCTTATCACCCGACCCAGAGTTCCACCATAGCGTTTTTGGGTGACTACTCGGCCGCCAACCCGATCTGGGCCACCGGCCTGGAACTGGCCGCGGTGGGCGAAACTGAGCCTAACCTGGCCTCCTGGTCCACCGTTCGCCGTGAAATCGGCAGTTCGGTCTACGCCGCTTTGGCGGCCGCAGATGAAGCTGAGATTGCACAAATCCTAGCCGATCTTCAGACCGTCGCAGACGAACTGGTTGAGGAAACTCAGTAACCCATCCACCATAACCAATCTTCACCTTCCCGCTGGGTTTTCCCGGCGGGAAGTTTTTTTTAACACCTCACACTTGAGCCATCTGGCGAAACGCGGCGGGGTTGTGTTAAAATTCCTGCAATTAAGATTATGGAAAGAATACACAACGTGAATAAAAAACTACCCTCCCTAATTTGGGCCTCCCTTCTGCTCCTTGCAGCCCTGGCGGCTTGCGGCACCAACGTCGTTGCCCCGACAGGTACTCTGGCGTCCACCGCTACCACCGCCCGGAGCACGCCCAGGGCGACCTTGACGGGAACGCCTCCCCCCTCCCAGGACACACGCCTGGAGGATTTGGAAGGAGTCGAAATCGAAATCTGGCATCCCTGGCCTGGCGAGACCGGCGAGGCGTTCCAAGCTATCGTGGATGACTTCAACGCCGCCAACGACTATGGGATCACCGTGGCCGTTTCGGTCCAGGGCAGCGCAATCGGCCTCTCCTCTGCGATGGAAGCCGCTATCCATGACGGCGGCCTGCCCAACCTGGCCGTCGGACACCCCAGCCAATACCTGGCCTGGGACGGGGAAGATGACGCCATCGTGGGCTTGTCCGCCTACCTCGCCGACCCCTTGGTCGGCCTGGATGAGGAGGCCGCGGGCGATTTCTACGAGGTGTTCTGGGCGCGAGATATGATCGGCGGGATGCGGTACGCGCTCCCCGCGCTGGGGACCGGCCAGCTTATCTATTACAATCTCACCTGGGCGGCTGAACTGGGTTTCACCAGCCCGCCTTCCAACCCGGCCCGGTTCAAGGCGCAGGCCTGCGCCGCCGCCCAGGCTAACGGCGACGGAAGCGGCGGGTGGCTCTTCGCCCCCGATACCCCCAGCGCGGCCGGTTGGCTCTTCGCCTTTGGGAGCGAGTTTGAAGTCCCCGGCGAGGGATACAACTTCAATACCCCGGAAGCGGAGGAAGCCTTCACTTTCCTCAAGGAGCTTTATATCGAGGGTTGCGCCTGGCAGCAACCCCAGTTCTACCAATTGACTGACGAATTCGCCGCCCGCCGGGCCTTATTTTACTCTGCCTCCCTTTCCGACTTAGCCCTCCAGGAGGCGATCTTTGAAGAGTCCGGCAATTCCGACCAATGGACGGTGCTCCCTTTCCCCTCGCCGGAGGGCAGCCCGGCCATAGACGTGTACGGCCCCTCCCTGGTGATGCTGGCCTCCACGCCGGAGGAGCAGTTGGCGGCCTGGATGTTCATGCGATATTTCTTTGAAGCCGAAACGCAAGCCGCATGGGCTGAGGCAACTGGAACATTCCCCCTGCGCGCTTCCGCGTTGGACTACATGGAGAGGTACGCCGCCGACCATCCCCAATGGGCGGAGGCTGTGGCCCTGCTGCCTTACGGACGCTTCGAGCCGCGCTTCGTCTCCTGGAGCCGGGTGCGGGGCGCCCTGGCCGACGCCATGACCCAACTCTTCCGCCCCAGCGTCACCGTTGAGGAAATTCCAGCCTTGCTGGAGACTTTGGAGGCATTTGCGGCGGAGCTGCATGCGGAGGTTGGGGAGTAAGTTAGTGTTTTGTTTTTAGAGCGAGCGAGAGCGCAACTCTCGCCCGTGTGCATTTCAGTTTGGGGTGTATTGTGACGAAAGTCGCAGCGACTAAAGTCACCGCAACTTTTACAAAGTCGGCCTTCGCCGACTAAATGGGATTTTAGTCCGCCGAAGGGCGGACTTCGCAGTTGTTGGTGCGACTTCAGTCGCTGTGCCGCATCAAATTCGCCCCCAAATTGAAATGCACCCCCTTTCGCCTATTCATATTGTGCCATTCCCCATTTTATGCTATCCTCTCTATAGAAGTATCCAACAGCATAAAGGAGTGAATCCCATGAGAGCGACCGACCTATGGAAACCCGGCGAGAGACCGACTCTCTCGTTTGAACTGTACCCCGCCCGGACTGAAAAAGCCGCCGCCAACCTTGAGAAAGCCATTGACCGGCTGGCCGACCTGAAACCGGATTTCGCCTCGGTCACATTCGGCGCGGGCGGCTCCACCCGGGAGGGGTCCCGCCAACTGCTGGGGAAACTGAAAGACGAAAAAGGATTGAACGTCATCGCCTATTTCGCCGGGTTTGGCCTGGGGCCGGATGACATACTCTCGGCGCTGGACAGCTATCAGGATATGGGAATCGAGACCATCCTGGTCGTGCGAGGCGACCCGCCCCACGACGAGGGCTTCCAACCCCATCCCGACAGCATGGCCTACGCCACCGACCTGATGGCCTTCATCCGCCCCAAATACGACTTCTGCATCGGCGTAGCCGGGTACCCCGAAGCGCACGTTGACGCGCCCAGCGTGGAAAAGGACCTGGAATACCTTCAACTCAAGGTGGAGCGGGGCGCGGAGTACATCATCACCAATTACTGCTACGATAACGAGTACTTCTTCGACTTCGTCGAACGCTGCCGGGCCGCGGGCATTGAAGTGCCCATCATACCGGGAGTGATGCCCATTTACAGCGTCAAAATGATGGAAAGGTTAGCCAGCACTTGCGGAGCCACCATCACCGATGAGATCCGCCAGGGCATCGCCGCTCTACCCGAAGGGGATAAAGTCGCCCTGCTGGATTTCGGCATTGAGTTCGCCGTGCGCCAATGCGCCCAACTCCTCGAAGCGGGCGTGCCGGGGCTGCACATCTACACCATGGACCGGAGCAAATCTACGGCGGGGATCGTCAATCGTTTGCGAAGCGAAGAGTTGTTGTAGTGAAGGATAGACCCGAAGTATTCGTCCAAAAATAACTTGGTACTTTATCAGAACTCGCGGCTAGTGAACGGTCAAAAACTTAACACGAAGACGCGAAGACACCAAGAAATATTTTTAGGGTCTTTGTGTCTAGTTTGACAATGTCAGATTAAACGGATGTTCTATGAAAACTCCGGATTTCTCACCCAATTTTCAAGCGTTTCAAACAAAAATAGATGGCGAACCAAGCATTTTAAGCTGTGAAAATGAGGGTGTAGCTAAAAAATCATAGGACGGATGTCTAATGTGACATTGTCAAAATAGTTACCTCTGGGGGAAAGAACCTTACCCACCTCTGTAATAATTATGCGTGATTTGGTGTTAAGCAAATGCGCATATGAAAGTGAAAGTTGAAATAAAAATCCTCCAAAGTGCGCATTTGCAGAGTGATTGACGGTTATGACGCTGATTTTATCTTAACCTTCAAACCGTCAATCACCTAAAATGTCCTTATTATCGAATTAGACACTTGCGATTTACCCTTTATAATGGGAATGACAGAAAACAAGAATCCCAGATGAGACGTTCAGTGTCATCACTAGGCAGACAACCCACCCCCTCTCTTAAGAACTTGGAGGCAACGCCATGAACAATATCCGATCTTTTCAATGCCCAAATTGCGGCGGCAATCTTGATGACGACGAGGGCGATAAGGTCACCGTCCGCTGCCCCTATTGTGATTCCTCGGTGATCGTGCCGCAGGAATTACGCCAGGAGGCAGAACTCGCCCCGGAGCAATCGCCCTTCTTTGCCTCGCTCACCGGCCAGACGGCCAAACTGGCAGAACTCGGCCAACTGGTTCAAGCCAAACGGAAAATCGAGGCCATCAAGTTATATCGTGAGATCTTCGGCGTGGACCTGAAAGAAGCCAAAGAGGCGGTTGAAAAGATGTTGAGAGGCGAAAGTGTGGTGATGTCCAACATGACCATTGAAACCTCCTCATCGCCACCCATGGGCTGGACTTTCCCGGAGACAAGCTCAGAGCAGATTGCCAAACTTGCTGAACTCGGCAAGCTAATTGCCGCCAACCAAAAAATCGAGGCCGTAAAACTCTACCGCCAGATCTACGACGTAGGCCTGAAAGAAGCCAAAGAGGCGGTTGAAAAGATGTTGAGAGGCGAAAGTGTGGTG
>CBDUUP010000068.1:0-14950 GCA_965370435.1 uncultured Anaerolineales bacterium
TGGTGTTAATTAGTAACTTTCCTAATTATTCGTTCTTGCTCAGAGGACCGCCGAACAGGGATTCTTTGCTCGACCCCGCCCCAAATCCCTTTCGCGGCCCAATCGCCCTCACCACTCACCATCCCCAACCCTCAACCGTCTAACGTTTCAACGCCCAAACGTTCAACGTTCAACTCTACTGAAAAGGTTGACACAAATCCGCCTCAAAGGTATACTTGCGCAAATTAACGCCATGAACCCACAAATTTTCAGCCCTGCTGACTTCGCCTACTATTATTATTTTGGTAACCCTAACCAGGTTGCCGGCGGCGGCGTTTAAGGGCGGAAGGCTTACTTCACACCACAACGCGAGGCCAATCGGCCTCGCGTTTTTTGTTTTTAGGAGAGTGTTGTATGTCAATTCGAGGAGTGCGAGGCGCGGCCGTTGTCGTGGAGGACCGGCCTGAACAGGTGATCGATTCCACTCAAGAATTGCTCACCGCCATTCTGGAGGCGAACCCAACCATGCAAGAGGCCGATATTGCCAGCGTCTTATTTACGGTCACCGATGATCTTCACTCGGCCTATCCAGCCCGCGCGGCGCGCGAGTTGGGTTGGACTTTGGTTCCATTATTGTGTTCGCGTGAAATTCCGGTTCCCGGCAGTCTGCCCCGCTGTATCCGGGTGTTGATCCATTGGAACACAGACCTGCCTCAGCGCGAGATCCGACATGTGTATCTGGGTGAAGCTGCTGCCCTTCGTCCAGACCTGGCCCAAAAGGCAACCGGGCAAAGATGAAATTATCCTCTCAGTTTCTCAAATCTATTCAGGAGGTGGTTGTGCCGTGATGATCATTATGCATACCGATGCAAAACCAGAACAAATTGAGGCCGTGGTTTCGCGGGTGAAGAAATTTGGGATGAAAGCCCATCTTTCACAGGGCGCCGAGCGGACCATAATTGGCGCGATTGGAGATGGACGGGTCGTGAAGAAAGACCAGTTCGTTCATCTGCCGGGCGTAGACCGCGTGGTCCCGATTTCCCGGCCCTACAAGCTGACCTCCCGCGAGTTTCAACCCCAAGATACGCTAGTGTCTCTGAATGGGGTGACTTTTGGGAATGAGGAAATTGTCGTCATTGCCGGGCCGTGTGCGGTCGAAAGCCGGGACCAGTTCCTGGAGACTGCCCGCGCCGTTCAAGAGGCCGGCGCGCAAGCTCTGCGGGGATGTGTTTTCAAGCCGCGGACCTCTCCTTATTCATTCCAGGGCCTGGGCGAGGAGGGTTTGGAGTTGCTCACCGAGGCGAGGGAGTTGACCGGGCTACCGGTGGTCACCGAGGTCATGTCCCCCAATCAAGTGCCCCTGATCGTCCAATACGCCGATATGCTCCAGATCGGGGCCCGCAATATGCAAAATTATCCATTGCTGCACGCCGTGGGTGAGAGCCAGCATCCAGTTTTGTTGAAGCGGGGCATGAGCGCTACCCTGGATGATCTGCTGATGGCGGCGGAGTACATACTTTCTCAGGGAAACCAACAGGTTGTGCTTTGTGAGAGAGGCATCCGAAGTTTTACAACCGCCACCCGAAACACCACCGACATCAATGCCATCCCGGTGCTCAAGTCGCTCACCCATTTGCCGGTCATCCTCGACCCTAGCCACAGCACCGGCCACTGGGAATACGTCGGGCCGGTCGCGCTGGCGGGGATCGCGGCGGGAGCCGATGGCCTGATCATCGAAGTCCATCCCAACCCCAGCGAAGCCCTCTCGGATGGCGGGCAGTCTCTCAAACCGGCCCGCTTCACTGAGATCATGCACAAAGTGAACACCATCGCGGAGGCGGTGGGCCGGCGCGTCGCTCCCATTGCGGAAGCCCTGGCCTTTACGGAGTAGACATGGAAACCCCCACATCCCTCACCGAAGCTCGTATCGCCATCTTGGGATTGGGGTTGATGGGCGGTTCTTTGGCCATGGCCTTGCAGGGGCATTGTGAGTCGCTCTCCGGCGCGGACCCAGACCCAGAGACGGTAGCCCTGGCGCGCCAACGCAAAATTGTGGACCGGTGTTCGACGGATCCAGGCGACATCCTGCCGGATTCCAATGTGATCGTCCTCGCCGCGCCGGTGGGCGTGATCCCGGAATTGATCCACGACCTCCCCGGCTTGCACCCCGGAAAGGCCATCGTTTTGGACTTCGGTTCGACCAAAGCGGAGATCGTTCAGGCCATGGAAACCTTGCCTCCCCGCTTTGACCCGTTGGGCGGGCATCCCATGTGCGGCAAGGAGAAATTATCCCTCGCCAACGCTGATCCGGGGATATTCCGGGGCGCGCCCTTCGCCTTCACGCCGTTGGAGCGCACTTCCCCCCAGGCCCGCGCCTTTGTCGAGCAGCTTGCCCTCACCATCGGCGCGCACCCTCTCTGGCTTGATCCCCTGACCCACGACCGCTGGACCGCATCCACCAGCCATCTTCCCTATCTCCTCTCGGTTGCCCTGGCCTGGGCGACGCCCCCCGAATCCGCCCCCCTCATCGGGCCGGGCTTTCGCAGCGCAACTCGTCTGGCCGCCACGCCAGCCTCCATGATGTTAGACGTTCTGATAACCAACAGGGCCAACCTCCAGCAGGCATTGGCCCAACTTCGCCGTCAATTGGACGATGTGGAGCAAATATTGGCGGAGGGCGATGATGTCAGTTTGCAGGCCTGGTTGGAACAGGGCGCGGAACTTCAAAGAGAATTGGTCGAAAGCTCTGGATTGCAGGAGCATCCATGAAAATTGTGACCCAACCCGGTTCGCCCATGCGCGGTGACATCACTCTCCCCGGCGACAAATCCATCTCTCACCGGGCCGTCTTGTTCGCCGCCCTGGCTGACGGCCCCAGCCGGATAGAGAACTTCCTGGACGCCGGAGTCACGCAAGCCATGCTCTCCGCCTTGACTTCGCTGGGTGTGCGGTGGGAGCAGGAAGGCAGCGCGCTGACCGTCCACGGGAAGGGATTGGGAGGGTTGAGCGCGCCATCTGAGGTACTGGATTGCGGAAATTCCGCCACCACTATGCGCCTCTTGGCGGGCGCGCTGGCCGCGGGCAACCTCTCCGCCGTGCTGGATGGTTCTCCTGGTCTAAGGCGGCGTCCCATGATGCGGATCGTCGCTCCCTTGCAGGATATGGGCGTTTTAATTGAGGCCTCCGATAATGGCGCTGCTCCTCTGAAACTGCGCGCCCGGCCCAACGGCCAACCCTTGCGCCCTCTCGATTACAAATTGCCGGTCGCCAGCGCTCAGGTCAAGACCGCCCTGCTGCTGGCCGCTCTGGCCGCGGACTCGCCTTCTACTATCCAAGAACCCGGCCAATCCCGCGACCACACCGAGCGCATGTTCGCCAGCATGGGGGTTAACTTGACGGTGAAGACCCATAACAGCCAACCCACCATCACCCTCCACCCTCCCGGTTTAGCTACACTCAAGCCGATTAAGTTAACTGTCCCCGGAGATATTTCCTCCGCCGCATTCATCATCGTGGCAGCGTTAATTACCCCAGGATCAGAGGTCACGCTGCGCGGCGTGGGAATCAATCCTACCCGCACCGGTTTGCTGGATGTCTTGGAGGAGATGAAGGCCGATATTCAAATCTCCAACCGGAGAGAAACCCAGGGCGAACCGGTCGGGGACCTCACCGTGCGTCACAGCGACTTGCGAGGGGTTTCGGTTGGCGGGCCGCTGGTGGTGCGCATGATTGATGAGTTCCCCATATTCGCCGTGGCAGCCGCATTCGCAGAAGGTCGGACCACGGTGAGCGACGCCGAAGAACTGCGTCACAAAGAGACCGACCGGATCGCCAAAATCTGTCAGGAACTGCGCAGCCTGGGCGCAGACTTTCAAGAAGCGCAGGACGGTTTCACCCTCCAGGGAGGAGAGCCCTTGTCAGGCGGGGTTGCCCGCGCCCACGGCGACCACCGTCTGGCGATGGCGATGACGGTGGCGGGATTAGCCGCTAAGGAATTGGTAACCATCGAGGGCACTGAGATCATCGCCGAATCTTTTCCGGGCTTCACCGATACTTTGGATTCGCTGGGAGCCAATTTACGCCATGAGTAAAGGTCAATATTTCAATTTGGGTATCGTAGGATGGCCGGTAGAACACAGTCTGTCCCCGGTCATTCACCATGCGGCTTTGGAGGCTGTAGGGCTGAGAGGGCAGTACCGTCCCTATCCAATCCCCCCGGCCCCAGAAGGGATAGCGAAGCTTAAAGAAATCCTGGAGCAATTACGCACCGGCGAACTGCACGGCCTGAACGTCACCATCCCCCACAAACAAACCGTCATCCCTCTGCTGGACGGCCTGACTTCCACGGCCCGCGCCATTGGCGCGGTGAACGCCATTTCATGTGAAGAGGGTCGCCTGGTCGGAGACAACACCGACGCGCCAGGTTTCCTGGCTGATCTTAACCAGTACATGAAGGGGATTGAACGCGGCCTGGGTCGGGCTATCGTCCTGGGCGCGGGGGGCGCGGCGCGGGCGGTTGCGTACGCCCTCCTGAAAGCGGATTGGAAGGTATGGGTTGCCTCCCGCCGTCTTGCCCAGGCGCAGGAATTGGTCGAAGATTTACGAACTGCCACGGACGTTCCCGGCTCGCACGCTACCGCCATTTCTCTTACCCCATCCTCCCTCCAGAGCCAGGTCTCCTCCTGCGATCTGGTCGTCAACGCCACACCGGTCGGCATGAGTCCTCAAGTTGATGCGGTTCCCTGGCCTCCACAGGTCCCGCTCCCGGCAGGCGCATTCATTTACGATTTGGTCTACAATCCGCCGGAGACCGCCTTGCTGCGCCTGGCCCATTCCGCAGGGCTGGAGGCTGTGTCTGGACTGGGGATGCTCGTCGAACAGGCCGCGCTGGCTTTCCAGCAGTGGACCGGTTCGCCAGCCCCTAGATCGGCGATTCGCGCCGCGCTCTTGGAACATTTCCCGCCGCGGAACGATCAAACCATCCAATTGGAGGTTGAACCCTAATGTCTCTCCGTTTCCTCACCGCAGGCGAATCTCACGGCCCCGCTCTGGTCGCCATCCTGGAGGGATTCCCCGCCGGGCTGCCCCTCCCCGTGGAGGTCATCAACCATGAATTGGCCCGCCGCCAGCGAGGATTCGGCGCAGGGCCGCGGATGAAGATCGAAAACGATGAAGTATCCATCCTGGGCGGCGTGATGGCGGGGGAAACCACTGGCGCGCCGCTGGCCCTCTTGATCCCCAATCACGACCACCAGAGTTGGCAGGGCAAACCGATCCCGTCCTTCACCACGCCCCGCCCCGGCCATGCCGACCTGACCGGAGCGATCAAATACGGATACACTGACCTACGCCCGGCCCTGGAACGGGCCTCCGCCAGAGAGACCGCCGCCCGGGTCGCGGTGGGAGCGATTTGCCGCCATCTGCTGGCTCAGTTTGAGATTCAAATCGGCGGTTACGTGATTTCCCTCGGAGGTATCACCGCCGACCTGGGAGAACATCCCCTGGTCGAACTGGCCGCCCTCGCCGAGGCCTCTGAGGTTCGCTGCCCGGACCCGGAAGCCGCGCAGGCCATGCAGGCTCGCATCCGCCAGGCCATGCAGGATGGCGATACGCTGGGCGGCGTGATCGAGGTTTTTGCCCAAGGGCTGCCTCCCGGCCTGGGCGCTTATGCCCATTGGGACCGCCGCCTGGAGTCCCGTCTGGGGGCCGCCGTGTTGGGCGTGCAAGCCATAAAGGGCTTCCAGATCGGCTCGGCATTCGAGAACGCCAGTCTGACCGGAACCCAGGTTCACGATGCCATCCGGTTGGAGGGCGATGACCTGGTTCGGCCCACCAACCGCGCCGGGGGATTGGAAGGCGGCGTCACCAACGGGCAGCCGATGATGATCCAGGCCGCCATGAAACCGATAGCGACGACCATCACGCCCCAGCAAACCGTAGACCTCGCCCGCGGGGAAGAGACCCCCACTCAATACGAACGCTCCGATTTTTGCCCGCTGCCCCGAGCGGTTCCCATTCTGGAAGCAGTCGTCGCCTTCGTGTTGGCCGAGGCTCTGCTCGAAAAACTGGGCGGCGATTCTTTGGTCGAGATGCGGCCTCGTTTCGACTCTCTGCGCGGCGCCCGGCTCTCCGATCTGCCCATGGATAACGTGAATAAAGTCTGGTGGCCGGATGAATAGGTTCATCTTCCTGTATGGGCCTTCGGGGTCGGGAAAGAGCGCCCTGGGACGCTCGTTGGCGGAGGCTTTAGCCTTGCCATTCAGCGACCTGGATCCCCAGATTGAAGCCCGTGCCGGACTATCCATCCCGGATATTTTCGCCGCCCAGGGAGAAACCAGCTTTCGAGAGCAGGAGAGCGAGGCCTTGCAAGAAGTCCTAATCCGCAACCCGCATATAGTAGCGTTGGGAGGCGGCGCGTTATTGGATACTGAAAATCGCAATCGAGTGCAGGAAGCCGGGCGGGTGTTATGCCTAACCGCGCCCGTTGAAATTCTATTGGCGCGCTTGCGTCAGCATCCCACCTCGCGGCCTCTCTTGGAAGGAGACGCCTCCGAACGCCTCCGAGAATTACTCACCCGCCGGGCCGATCATTACGATTCTTTCCCTACTCGGATGGATACCGGCGATTTGTCCATAGAGCAGGCTGTCTGGGAGGCGCAGGTGATCCTGGGCCGCTTCCATGTGCGCGGTATGGGGAAAGGGTACGACGCGGTCGTGCAGACGGGCGGACTCGACCAACTAGGGGAAGCTCTGACTCAGCGCAACCTCAAAGGCCCAATTGCTTTGGTCAGCGACGAGAACGTCGGCGCCTTGTACGCTGCGAGGATGATGGACTCACTGAACCGTTCCGGCTATGCGACTCATCAGATCATCCTCCCGGCAGGGGAGCGGCATAAAACCCCCGAAACCGTTTCCCAGATTTGGCATGGGATGGTGGAAGGCGGGTTGGAACGGGGCAGCACGGTCGTAGCCTTGGGCGGCGGCGTGGTGGGCGACCTGGCGGGCTTCGCCGCGGCCACATTCATGCGCGGTGTCTCCTGGGTCGTGGTCCCGACCTCCCTGCTGGCAATGGTGGACGCCAGCCTGGGCGGAAAAACCGGGGCCGACCTGCCCCAGGGCAAGAACCTGGCCGGGGCTTTCCACCCGCCTAGGTTGGTGATGGCCGACCCGGAGATGCTGAACACCTTGCCGGTGGAAGAGCTGCGCAATGGGCTGGCTGAGGTTGTCAAACATGGCGTGATCGGGGACCCGGCTTTGTTCTTTCTTTGTGCGGAGGGCTGGCAGGCGGTGGAGAGCGATTGGGAAAGGCTGATCCGCCGAGCGATGGCGGTGAAAATTAAAATCATTCAAGATGACCCTTTCGAGAAGGGGTTCCGGGCCGCGTTGAATTTGGGGCACACCATCGGACACGCGCTGGAAATGCTCACCGAATACCGGCTGCGGCATGGCGAGGCGGTAGGCGTGGGTATGGTGGCAGAGGCCCGGATAGCCGAGCGATTGGGGATAGCCCAGCCCGGATTGGCAAAGACGCTGGTCGAGACGCTAGAGGGTCTGGGTTTACCAACCGAGATACCTACGGGGATCGAGCCGAATGATCTGCTCCAGGCCATGAAAGTGGACAAAAAACGAGCCGGGGGTGCGCTGCGTTTTGCCCTGCCGGTCAAAATCAGGGAAATGCGTATAGCCGTCGAAGTTGACGAATCGGACATCTTACTCCACAGAGAATTGCAATGAAGGCAATATTAGTTTTGCACGGCCCCAACCTGAACCTGCTGGGCGAGCGGGAGCCGGAGGTTTATGGATCGCTGACCCTGGCCGAATTGGACCAACGCTTGATCGCCGCGGGGAAAATTTTGGGCCTGGAAGTGCGCACTGCGCAATCCAACCATGAGGGCGAGTTGATAGATGCATTACACCAGGCGCGAGAATGGGCCTCCGCAGTGGTCTTTAATCCCGGCGGCTATACCCATACCTCAGTGGCTCTGCGGGATGCAGTGGCGGCCATTGACCTGCCGGTCATCGAAGTGCATCTGTCCAACGTCTATGCGCGGGAAGACTTTCGGCACCAATCTTTGATCGCTCTGGTATGTTTGGGGAAGATAACCGGGTTTGGCTGGCGGTCTTATCTCTTGGCCTTGCAAGCCTTGGCTGCTGACATTGGAGAAACCCAATGAGAGCTAACTCCCGGCGGATGGAGAACATGTCCACCCATTTTTTCTCTGCGCTCGATGAAAAGATCGCCGCCCAGATCGCCGCGGGGCATGACGTCATCCGCCTGGATATGGGGTCGCCCGACCTGCCCCCGCCGCCCGACATCATCGAAGTCCTCTCCCGTTCCGCCGCCAACCCGGACAACCACGGGTACCAGCCCCACCGGGGGCCGCAAGCGCTCCGAGAGGCCTGGGCGAATATGTACTGGCGGGTGTTCGAGGTCGAACTTGACCCCGATCTTGAAGTTACGCCTTTGCTGGGGTCGAAAGAGGGCATCTTCCACTTGACCCAGGCTGTCATGGACCCTGGCGACGTTGCCCTTATCCCCGACCCCGGCTACCCGACCTATTCGCGCGGCACCCTGTTCGCCGGGGGAGAGCCGTTCTACATTCCCCTGCTGGCTGAACGAAACTTCTTGCCCGATCTGGATGCCATCCCTCCCGATCTAGCCCAACGGGCCAAGATGCTCTGGCTCAATTACCCCAACAATCCCACCGCCGCGACCGCGCCTTTGGAATTCTTTGCCCAGGCGGTTGACTTTGCCAGGGAACACGACATTTTGTTATGCCACGACGCCGCCTACTCCCAGGTCACCTATAACGGCTATCATGCGCCCAGCATCCTGCAAATCCCCGGAGCGAAAGAGGTGGCGGTCGAGTTCAACTCGCTTTCCAAATCGCACAACATGGCCGGGTGGCGGGTCGGCGCGGTGGTGGGAAATCCGGCCACTCTCAGCGCACTCAATTCCCTAAAAACCAACCTGGACAGCGGTCACTTCCTGCCCATCATGGAGGCGGCGATCTATTCCCTCAACGGCGATCAGAACTGGCTGCTGGAACGCAATGACATTTACCGCCGGCGCCGGGATGTCGTCCTCCAGGCGTTGCGAGAATTGGATATGCAGGCCCATATCCCCCGGGCTTCCCTCTATGTCTGGTGTTCGTTGCCGGAGAGATGGTCCTCGGTTGAATTCACCACCGCGCTCCTTGAGCAGGCAAACCTCAGCCTGGCTCCCGGCCCAGTTTTCGGGGCTAAAGGGGAGGGGTACATCCGCATATCCCTGGTCGCGCCGCTTGAACGGATTTCTGAGGGTATGAGGCGTCTGGTGGACTGGCGGCATAGGTGAGGAGTTTTAGCGCCAAGACACAAATCTTTTGTTTTTCTTGGTGTCTTCGTGCCTTTGTGGTTAATCTTTTTTTGTATTGGGATTAATAACAATTACTCAAATCTCAAGTCACCAGCCTATATCCTTGCCCCCGAACCGTGATGATGTGCTGGTGTTTGCCGGGAACCGGTTCGATGGCCTTGCGCAGTTCGTGGATACGCCAACGGGCCATCTCCTGGGCCTCGATCCGA
Source organism: uncultured Anaerolineales bacterium (assembly GCA_965370435.1). GTDB lineage: Bacteria > Chloroflexota > Anaerolineae > Anaerolineales > UBA11579 > CBDUUP01. The sequence continues at coordinate 9,547 of CBDUUP010000068.1, forward strand.
GTCATCTCATAACCCTGCGACTCCTTCACCAACACCTCATAGGATACCGGGTTGGGGGAGTGCCGCAGCAGCGTGACCAGGTAATCGAAATTGGAGGGAGAGAGAGGGATGAAATCATCATTCAAGATCACGTGGCGGGCATGCAGGTCTACCGTAAATGGCCCTCGTTGGAGGAATCGGCTCGGGTCGGTGGGCGGCAGGGCGCTGAGAAGGTTGGTGGACTGAAAATCCCCGCCATTAATCTGCTGCAGCTCGGACAAGAGCGATTGGATGCTGGAAACGATCTCCCTCCGCCGGGCCGGTTGCTCTAGCTCGGAAACCACTTCTTTCACCCGAGCTAGGATGATGTCCGGGTCTACCGGCTTGAGCAGGTAATCCCGCGCCCCCCGCCGCACCGCTTCCATGGCCGATTCTAGGCTGGCGTGGGCGGTGAGGATCAGCACCGGCATATCCGGGAAGAGGCCGCGAATCTCGGCTAACAGGGTAAGCCCGTCCATGTCCGGCATTCTCAGATCCAAGAAGGCCAGGTCGAACGTTTCGGCTTGCAGATATTTCAACGCTTCCTGGGGATTGGCAGCGGTCTTGACCGCATAATTGGCCGTCTCCAGGATCTTGGCTAAAGTTGTGCGCAGGTTCACTTCGTCATCGGTTACCAGAATTTTAAACTGCATGTTATCGTCCTTAATCTCAATCCAATGGATCTAGTTCTTCGATCTCCGATCTCGGCAGCCACACGGTGAAGCTGGCGCCTTGTCCGAGTTCGCTCTCAACTTCAATGCGTCCGCTGTGGTTTTGGACGATCTCGTGGGAGATGGACAATCCCAGCCCGGTGCCGGTGTCTTTGGTGGTGAAGAAGGGGTCAAATAAATTGGGGATGTCTATGGCTGGGATACCTGGGCCGGAATCGTGGAAGATCACGCCGATCTCATCCTTATCTTTCGAACGGATCAAGTTCACCGTCAGCGTTCCGCCACCAGGATCCATGGCTTCCACCGCGTTGAAGGCCAGGTTCATGAAGACCTGCCTCAATTGGTCGGCATTGCCCATGGTGATGAATAGCTCAGTTTCGATATTTTGCTCCCATATGGAATTGTAGCGGCGCAGGTGGGGTTCCAGAAGCATGTAGACATCCATGAGTTCTTCTTGCAATTCCACGGGACGCATGTCTTCCAGGCGGCTGGGGCGATAGACCTTGCGCAGACGCATGACCAGATCGGAGAGGCGCTGGATCTCGCTCAGGGTCATGCTGTAGAGGTTGCTGGTGGATTCAGTTTCTGGGTTTTCTTGCTGCATCAGGTAGATGCAGTTCTTGATGGTTTGCAGCGGGTTGTTCAGTTCGTGGGCGACGGAGGCGATCATACTGCCCATGGCGGCCAGTTTCCCAGCTTGTACCAGTTGAGACCGGGTGTTTTTTTCTTTTTGGAGGGCCTTATCCAAATCGGCATACAGCCGGGCGTTCTGGATGGCCGCCGCGGCGTTGGCGGCAAAAGCCTCCAGGCGTTGGAGGGTCTCCTGGTTGAATTGGTTGGGTTTGTCGCTCTCGACGCCCAGGTCACCGATGAGGGTGTCTCCATACATCAGGGGGATAGCTGCAAAGGATCGGATCCATTGATTTCCTGACATAGATGCCCATTCAGGGTTTTCCAAAGTGTCCCTGACCAGGATAGGCGCTTTATGGGTATAGAGTTGGTTCGCGTGGGTGGATATTTCCGTGTATATTTTACCGGTCAGATCGGTGAAGGGGCGCGATTCTTTTGGAATATCTTGGAATTTGTGGCGGTGGGTGGTGATCACTGAGGCCCCATCTATCAGGAATAGATTGGTTCCCTGGCAGGGGACTACGCGTTGGATCTGATCTAGGATAACGTCCAGCACCTCATCCATATCCAGCGTCCGGTTGAACTTCGCGGCAGCTTCAGCCAGAGCTTCGGCTAATTCGCGCTGGCTGGACTCGGCGGCGTACAACCGGGCGCTTTCCAACGCCAAGGAGGCCTGATTAGCCAGTTGGGTGAGCAAGCGCTCGTCGTCTGGCGAGAAGGCATTCAAGTCCGGGCTGTTTGTGCTAATGGTGCCCAGAGGAGTCTCCCCGGAGATAACCGGCACCACCAGAAGTGAATTGATTTGCGCCTCACTCGACAGGGATAAGTAGCGCGGGTCGTTACTGCTATCGCGGATATTAATTGGTTTTCCTTCTGTGATAGCGAGTCCGGCGGCGCCCTCCCCAGGCTGCATGGTCAGCGAGGGCTGGTCTCGGTGGTTTTGCTGGTCGAAGATGAACGCTCCGGAAGAAGAAATGGTTATTGAAAATGGCGCTGCGGTTCCACTCTCGGTTCCACCGCTTCGTGCTACAGGATACAGTATCTGGTTTTCCCGGTCCAAGAGATGAATGACGACTTGCTCAACCCGGGGGATGATATTGTGAGCCGAGTCGGCGATAAGATGCAGCACCCGCTCCAGTTCGAGAGTTCCGATGAGGGCATCGCCGATCTCGGTAAATGCCTGGCTCTCCTGTAAGTTACGCTCGACATTTTCGTGCAGTGTAGAGCGATGGATGGCGTTGGCGGCCAGGTTGCTAACGATGTTGAGCACCTGTTTTGCTTCTTGAGAAATTTTTTCTTCGCTGCCGATCCATAGTGTCCCTACAGGTTGATCTTGCGCAAATAGGGGAGCGCTAGCGACGGCCTTCAAGCTGCCGAATGTTTCAGGGTACTTGACCAAGGGGTCTTGGGATATGTCTTCGCTCTCGTAGATTTCCTCGTTGGCGAACACCTGACCGCTGATCCCCTCGTCTATGGCGGTTCGGGTTCCAATGGCTGAACGCCAAACCCCGCGGGCCATCACCACAACGAGCTCATCAGTGACCGGATCAATCAGTTCAATCCCTGCATCATTAGAGCCGGTAAGTTCGATTAGCTGGTCCAGGATGATGGGCAGCAGCTCATCCCGAGTGTCGGCAACCCGCAAAGCATTACTCACCGCGATAAGAGCATCCTGTTCGCGTTGGCGCCGGACGCGGGCGGTGACATCTTTGATAATGGCCCCAAAGTTTATTCCCTCTCCGCTCTCCCATGTGGAAAAGGAAAGTTCGATGGGAAATTCCAGGCCATCTTTGGTCAACCCATCTAAAAGAACCGTTGTGCCAATGATGCGGGTCTCGCCGGTCTTCCGCACCCGCTCAATCCCTGCGTTATGCTTTTCTCGATACCGCTCTGGCATGATGATGGTAAGAGGTTGGCCCAACACTTCTTCAGGCAGATAGCCGAAGATATTCCGAGCGCCTTCGTTCCAGGTGAGAATATTCCCCTCCCCATCAGAGGTGATAATGGCCTCCGATGCGGTTTGGGTGAAAGCGCGGTAGCGTTCTTCTCCAACACGAACCGCGCCTTCTGCTAATTTTCGCTCATTGGCAATGACGAAGATATCCGCCACGAACCGGAGCAATTGGATATGCTCATCATCCCATTTTTGTTCCTCATCAAGTCCCCAATAATATCCCACCGTTCCATAGAGATTCCCCTCCGAGATCATGGGAACGAACAATAAGGGGCGGAAGCCGTGTTCTTTGATCCATTTTCTCTCCCCGCGGGCTTTCTTCGGGAGGTCATCCAGACGGCCAATAACGACATTTTCCAGGCGTTGGAGCAATTCTCCGTAGTGGCCGAAAGTTTCTATGGGGAAAATTTTGAGTATTTCGATCTGGGAATCTTTTGGGTCTGCGCACCACTCGTGGGTGTTGCTGCCGATCATTGGGTCCTGGGTAAAAAGAAAGACCGAACTGCGAACTGCGCCGGTGAATTCCGCAATGGTTTTCAGCGCTTGGTTTATCCCTTCGTCAATCTGGTCTACGGGGAGGTGGATGAAATTGGATGAAATGTTGGAAACGATTTTTTCGAACTCTAGGCGGCTCTGCAAGGCCTGCTCAATTTTCGCCTGTTCGGTAATATCTTGGGCCGCGCCATAAACGCGCACCACGCGCTCTTTAGCCTCGTCCCAGACCGGGCGGAGGTCGCCCCGCAGCCGGCGCACTTCTCCATCTTTGGTGTTAATACGGAATTCACCGCCCACCGATTCGCCTTTGGTCAGTCCTTTTAATCTAGGAAGGGCTCCCGGCCAATCTTCTGGATGGACGATGGTTTCAATGCCTACCTCTTGGGCTTCCTCGATGGTGTATCCGGTGATACGGCTGAAGGCGTCGGTTGCCCATTCAAACACCATCTTGCCATCCGACTCAAAGGTTAGGGCAAAGGCAAAATCGGAAGCCAGTTCTGAGATGATCCGGTAGCGGTCTTCGCTCCCTTGAAGCGCTTCTTCCGTTAGTTTGCGCTCGGTGATGTCCTGAGATGTGCCGTAAACGTTCACCACCCGCTGCTGGGTTTCATCCCATTTTGGCGTGGTTAAGTTGCGCACCCATCGCACTTCTCCGCTTTTTGTAATGATCCGATGTTCGAGTTCTATGGTTTCCCCTTGCATCAATTTCTCACGGTTTGCCTCAACCATAGATAAATCTTCGGGGTGGGTGCTCGTTCCCCGGTTCGGATCTTGAAGATCCTCCAGCGTAAATCCGGTTATTTTAGTATAGGCTCCGGTGATCCATTCCAGCGCGTGTTTTCCGTCTGGTTCAACCCGGAAGGCGAAAGCATAGTCGGAGGCCAATTCCGAGATGATCCGGTAGCGGGCTTCGCTCTCTTGAAGCGCCTCTTCTGTGTGTTTGCGCTCGGTGATGTCTTCGGTAAGGATGACGACTCGGTCAACGTTACCATCCTCATCGTTGATGGCGTAGAAGTGTTGGGAAACCCACGGCGCTGCGTCTGGCCGCCGGTTGGTTGTCTGGAGTTCGGGGACATTAAGAAATCCGCCGTTAAGGTAAATTTTTCTTACTTCCTTCTGATACGACTCGAGATAGGCGTCGCGATAGTCGAAGCTAAGTTTATCGCGATCGCGGGCCAGGTCGGCTTGAATATCATCATCTGGGATGGCCCAGATATCTTGCCAGGCCTGATTATAGGAGAGCAGTTGACCTGTGCTGCTGCGAACTGACACTCCAATAGGGGAGTTTTCGATCACCGCCCGATTGTAGACTTCGCTTTTGTGCAAGGCTTTCTCTATCTGCCTCTGTTCAGTGATGTCCTGGATGATAGCCAGTAGACCTTCGGTCTTTCCTTCCTTTTTCAGTATCCTGGCCCGAGCGCTGCCCAAGCGGTTGGTTCCATCTTTGTGCCGCCATTCAAATTCAACAGGATCATGGATGTTTCCCTTAATGATGGAAGCGAATAATTTGGTGAATTTTGGGATATACTTGGCTTTTATGGTAGGAACCTGGGATATGTGCTTTCCTACGATTTCATCAATTGATAAACCGGTGATTTCCAAGAAAGCTGGATTGCAGGAGGTGATCGTCCCCTTG
>CBDUUP010000069.1:0-14878 GCA_965370435.1 uncultured Anaerolineales bacterium
ACTCAATATACATCCAATTTGGTTCAACCGATGATAATATCGGCGCATATTATCTCAACCAATTGAGACAGCTTGAATTCCAACTGGAACCACAGACCTTGGGCAGCAATGTGCTGACTCAACTCATCGAGGATCGCATTATCCGCGATAAAGCCAAAGAATTGGGTATCACCGTCACCGAAGAAGAAATTGAAAAAGGAATCGAAGAATTCTTCCGATATTTTCCTGGAGGGCTACCCACGGCCAGCGTTACGCCAACCATGGGGCTAACCTCGACCTTCTCCGAGACCCAACTCGCAATTGTCACCATCACTTCCACGCCGACTGAGACCGCCACGCCTACCAGCACACTCACTTTCACGCCGGAGCCAACCTGGACGCCCAACCTCACGGCCACGCTGACCAGCACCGCAACCGTCCCGCCCACCCTGGCCCCAACTAATACGCCCTCAGGCCCCACCGACACGCCTTCCCCCACCCTCACCCCCACCGACTTCACTTTAGAGTCCTTTCAGGAAACCTACGATTCCTATTTGTCCGAACTTTATAATGAAATTCGGTATCGAGAAAATGCGTTCCGCGCCATAATCGAAAGCCAATTGTATCGAGAAAAAGTTTTTGAGGCCGTCACTGCAGAGATAACGCCTTTTCTAGATCAGGTCTGGGCGCGCCACATTCTTGTAGAAGATGAAGAAACCGCCCTTGACCTGATTGAACGCATCGAAAATGGGGAAGATTGGGTCGCATTGGCGGCTGAATTTTCTACCGACGACGCCACGAAAGATATTGGCGGAAATCTGGATTGGTTCACCGTCGGTAAAATGGATACAGAATTCGAAAAAGTGGCTTTCAACACCCCCATTGGCAGAATAACTACCGCCCATTCCACATTTGGATGGCATATTATCCAGGTGCTTGGGCATGAGGAACGCCAACTTTCCGTCTCGGATTACGACCAGCTACTCCGAGAAACTTTTGGTGAGTGGCTTACCCGAACTCGAAATCTTAACGAAGTGGTAATTTTAGAGTACTGGGTTGAACGAGTTCCCCTCAAACCGTCAATCCCACCGGGAGCAAGCACTCTGAACATGCCTTAACCGGGACACAACTTTTAGAGGACATAACTTGCATGGGTAATAGTATGCCCATGCAAGTTTTTTTTATTAACGGTTGGGATCGCTTAGGGCGCGTCTAGATATATATATTCTCTTTTTGTGTAAATTTTCTGATCGAAGTAGCTTACCTGATCCACCAGTCAATGCAGTTCCTGTTTTTTTACACCAAGACACGAAGACACAAATTTTTTGTTTTTCTTAGTGTCTTTGAGTCTTCGTGGTTAATATTTTTATACTGCATTACTCTACTTCATCAATATTTTACTTAACCGTCCAATAGCTTTAAATTTGCATAATTCTTCTGAATGCGGTATCCTTACAGCCTGAAAACTAACATAAAGTGACTTGCAATTTGAAACAAAAATACTTCATCAATTCCCACAAAGGCGTCACCGGCATCGCCATCCTTCTGCTGATGGCATCCTTCAACCAATGGCAAAACACCACCGCCTGGATATATCTGGCGCTCCATGGAACCTATGGCATTTTATGGGTCCTCAAGAGTTGGATATTCCCCGATAAGCGCTTTGAAGAAAAAGCCAGCGTTATCTATGCAGCCGTCATCTGGGGCGGCTTGACCCTTTACTGGGTCTCGCCGTGGATACTCACCTCCCAGAATGTGCAAGCTCCGGCCTGGTATATGGGAATTTGCATCAGCATATTTGGGATGGGTCTATTCCTGCATTTCGCCTCCGACATGCAGAAATACACCGCCCTCAAACTTCGCCCCAACCATTTGATCACCGATGGGTTCTGGACAATGGTGCGCAACCCCAATTATTTAGGCGAACTCCTCATCTACACCGGATTTGGATTGCTGGCCATGCACTGGCTCCCCTTGGTCATTCTGCTTCTTTTTATCGCCGTGGAATGGGTTCCGAATATGCGCATGAAAGACCGCTCCCTCTCCCGCTATCCAGATTTTGCCCAATACAAACGCCGGACCAAGATGTTCATCCCGTTTTTATTCTAAGCAAATGCGCCTATGAAAATTGATTAGGATTTACGCAGTTGAAAGACTTAATGGCAACCTTGCGTAGGTTCCTCTGTTTATAAAGGAATTTTATACTTTACAATCGTTTGCATACTGTGTAATTTCTCAAAACACCTTCGCAAGGTTTCTGAAGTGCGTAAGTCCTATTGATATAAAAATCTACGCTGTGCGCAATTGCCCAGTGATTGAATGCTTTTTCAATCACCGTGATTTGAATGCTTTTTCAATCACCTAACAACAGGATGAACCAGAAAGAACATCATCCCTCCTCTGGCGCTATGGAGTTTATCCGTTTGGGATAATGATCCATAACAACAAATAGAGCAATATCCCCGGCACACCGCCGGGTATTAAGGCCAGCAAAAACCCCAACCGGAACCAGAAGGTGCTGATCCCGAAGAACTCAGACATACCGCCGCTTACGCCCGCAAGAACCCGGTTACGTCGGGAGCGGCGAAGCGTCTTAGTAGTAGCATTCATCATCTATCTCCTTTATTTCTCGTTATCTATTCTTACTTATATATACGGAAAATCTCACCGTGAGTTGCATGTTGGGTTTACACTTTGAGGCGTTAGTCTGTTCAAGTCTCATCAAGGGTAGTTTTTTTCTCTGTGTGCTCTGTGAGCTTGGTGAGCTCGGTCGAACCGTCTCTGTGGTAAAAAGTTTGTAATAAACATTCCATAAAAAGGAACTCATGATGGTCAAGAAAATTCAGTGGCTGATGTTGGGCTTATTGGGATCCATTTTGGTATTTGGATGTGGGCAGGCCGATATTCAGGAAATCCAAACCCGGGAAGAGATCGTGATGGTCCCCATGCAAGATGGCGTGCGTTTGGCAACTTCAACTTTCCTCCCTGCCGGTGATGGACCCTGGCCGGCCTTGCTGATGCGGACGCCTTACGACCGCAAAACGGATACATCTATAGCCGTTGATCTGACCAACCTGGGCGTCGCCGTTGTTCTCCAAGACATGCGCGGATATCATGATTCAATGGGCCTTGTCTCTGGTTTTTTCTCTGACCAGGAAGACGGCCACGCAACCTTGAATTGGATCGCCGCCCAACCCTGGAGCAATGGCCGCGTGGCAACCTTTGGCGGCTCCGCCCTGGGGATCGCCCAATATCTCCTGGCCCCCGGGGCCAACGATTCCTTGCGCTGCCAATGGGTGGAGGTCGCCACCCCAGACGTTTACGGTGAAGCCGTTTTCCAGGGAGGCGTCTATCGGGATGAACTCGCCATTCAGTGGATGGAAGGCAATTTCAGCAGCCATCTCATTGAACCCTTCAAGGCCCATCCATTGAACACCGATTACTGGGAAGCCGTGCAGATCACCGATGAATATGATGCCATAAACGTCCCCGCAATGCACGTCAGCGGCTGGCACGATATTTTCGCCCGCGGGACGATTGCGGCATTTCTGGGCTATCAAAACCAGGGCGGCGAGGGGGCGGTAGGACAACAACACCTTATCATGGGGCCGTGGACCCACGATATCAATTCGTCCATTGTTGGCGAACTCACCTATCCAGATGCAGTCCTTGAAGACTATGACGCCTGGCAAGAAACTTGGCTGAATGCCTGCTTATTCAAAGACCGGCAAGCTCAAAAAGAAGTAGATTCGCTTCCCGTGGTGCAATATTTCAGCATGGGCGCGGTAGGCGAGGATGGCGCTCCAGGTAATATTTGGCAAACCGCCGAAACCTGGCCGCCGTCCGGCGCAACCAATCTTATTCTCTATTTGAACGCAAATGGCCTCCTGGGGCGGCATCCTCCAGATATTGGCGGTGGAGGCGATACTTTTCTTTATGATCCAAGCAACCCGGTTCCGACCATTGGGGGGGCAAACCTGCATCTTGAAGCTGGCGCTTTTGACCAGCGCGCTATTGAAACTCGCGAGGACGTTCTCGTGTACACGACTTCCTGGCTGCACGAACCTCTGGAAGTGACCGGCAACCTGCAAGCCTTTATATGGATGGTGACCAACGTACCCGACACGGACATCATTGTCCGTTTGACCGACGTATATCCAGATGGCCGCTCAATGTTGGTCGCCGAAGGAATTTTGCGTGCCCGCTACCATGACAGCCCCAATTTCACGTCCTGGGAATTTCTTGAGCCGGGCCGCCCTTATCGACTCAGCATAGATTTGGGGCCTACCAGCATCGTCTTCAACACTGACCATCGCATCCGCATAAGCATCACCTCATCCAGCGTTCCCCGCTTCCTCCCCAACCCCAATACCGGCGCCATGTATCTAGGCCCCGGCGAAACCGGCTGGATCGCCCATACCTCAATCTTGCATAACGCCCAGTATCCATCGGTGATAATTTTACCGGTCATGGAAAATCAGCCCTGACAAGACAGAAAGAGCCTGAGAGACACTTCGGGGTTGGGTCATAACAACCATCGCCGCCGTAGGGGCGACCCGCTTGACGTGAGCCTTGCCGAATGTTGGGTCGCTCTGCGAACACAAATTCTGTCATTCCGAGCGCACCACAGAGCCACAAGTCCTGTTCAGGGGAAAAGAAACATCCTCTCTCTTGTAGGGGAGGACTGAGTCCGCCCCGGCGCGCCAACCCCCATAACCTTACCCAGAAACCCTGAAGTTTCTTAGTAGGAGGGCAGCTTTATCGCCCAACCCGTCCTGAGCTTGTCGAAGGAAGGAATCCCTGTAAACTTGGGATTTTTTTACCTTCCTCAGTTCTAAAAGGCCACGGTATCAGGGGAAAAGCTTTTCAGCGAATCAGTGTTTCAGCGATTCAGTGTTTCAGTCTTTTTCCAGCTTACGAAGAATAAATATCAGTGACCTCATCCAGTTTCAGACTGATGACCTGGCTGGCTGAATCGCGCCCCATGGTAACGCCATAGATGACGTCGGCGGCCTGAACGGTGTTGCGATTATGGGTGATAATGACGAACTGAGTCTGTTGGCTCAGTTCGGTCAACAACTCACGGAATCGTATGAGATTGGCCTCGTCGAGCATGGCGTCAACTTCATCCAGGAAACAAAACGGCGTCGGGGAGGTCTTTATGAGTGCAAATATCAATGCCGTAGCGGTAAGGCTGCGCTCACCGCCGGAAAGCAGAGAAAGGCCCTGGGTTCTACGGCCCGGCAGGCGCGCATCTATCTCTATTCCAGTCTCGGTGATATTATCCGGATCGGTTAAGATCAAGCGGGCCGTGCCGCCTCCAAAGAGCCGGGTGAATATGCCGCGAAACTCACGCGCTACCGCATCAAAGGTCTTGCGGAATTCGCGCTGCATCAACACATCCAACTCAGCGATCACCTCTTTTACGTCTTCCTCTGCGGCTTCCAAATCAGCCACCTGGGAGGTGAGAAATTCAAAGCGCTCCTGCACTTCCTGAAATTCATTTTGCGCCTCGGGATTGATGGCCCCCATCCTGCGCAATTGGGTGCGCAAGCGGTTGAGGGTTTCGTCAGTCTCGGGGGAAAGTTCTTCCACCACCGCCAATCGCTCCACCAACCCCGCCAAAGGTAAAGGCGTGGGGCCGGAAACTTCTGGCGTATACTCAAAATCCACCAGCCCGAAGTCATCCTGGATTCGTTGTCTCAGGGTATCCAGAGCTTCTTGTTTGCGGGCCAGGGCGACTTGAGCCTGAGTGTTGTTGCGCTCGGCGCTGTTATATTGATGGCGGGAATCCGATTCACTATCCTGAATAGAATCTTGATTCTTTTCAACCTCCTCCAATTCCGCCTCGGCTGGCTCGATCAATACCTGGATGGCTTCGATCTGTTCAGCGATCTCACTTTCCATCTGGCGCATTTCCACCTTGCCAGAATCCAACTCAGACATCGAGTCTTCCTGCCCTGACAGACGGTCTTTCAGGGCGCGTTCCCTTTGAAGAGATTGTTGGGCGGACTGGGCGCGCTCCTCCCGGCGTGACCGGGCGTCTTCAACCGTCCGCTCTGACACCGCGGTCTGCTTCTCCCAGTGGGTCAATTGAGCCTGCGCTTCTTCCAGAGAAAGCCCCGCCAAAGCGGCCGATTGGCTGCGCATTGTTTCCCGCCCGCTGGCGATCTGGCCCTCAATCTGGCTGAACTCCGCCTTAATTTGCCGGATCTCCTCATTGGAGCGGGTGATCTCGGCCTCCATGTTTCTCAGCGTTTCAGTCTGCCAATCTCGATTCCGCCGGGCTTGTTCGACTTCGACCACCGCCTCCTGATACAGGGTGAAGGTCTGCTCCTGCTGGGTTAGGGTGGACTGCAATTCGCCCTCAACCTCCCGTTGTTCGCTTTGTAGACCCTGGATATCCAGCTCCATCTGACCGACCTGCTCCTCAAGAGCGGTTACTTTATCTTGATCCTTTTTTAGGGCTTCCCGCAATTCCCGCCGCTGGCGCGGGCGGCTCAAGGCCCCTGCGCCGCCTTCTTGCCCGGCCACAACCAGGCCGCTAGCGTGGAAGACCTCGCCGCGCAGCGTCACCGCTCGAACTTGTCCGCTCTGTTCTGACAAAACCCAGCGGGCCGCGGCCCGGTTTCGGACGATCAACACCTGGCCCAGAAGCAAGTCCACCGCCGGGCGAAGTTCCGGCGCCACCTTTATCAAATCCGAGGCCACCCCCAGACAATCCTCCCCTGCTGGGGGAGTCAGCGGGGAAGGCGGCTTCAGCCGGTCTAAAGGCAGCAAGGCGGCCCGCACGTTCTCTCCGGTCACCAGATTGAGGGCCTTGTCCAAATCTCCTCCGGCCTCCAACAGCACCGCGTCCACATATTCGCCTAACGCCGCGGCGATGGCAGTTTCCAGTTCAGCCGGGATCTCCAACTGGCTGCTCAAGGCGCTATGCAGGCCTTGAAGCTGGGATTGCTGGGCGGCTTGCAGGAGCATCCGCGCGCCGCTGGCGTACCCCGCCAGGGCGTTATCAGCTTGCACCAGCACTTCGAGCTGGGCTTGCTTTCGAGCGATCTCCGCCTGCGCCGAGGCGACCTCCGCCATAGTATGTTTGCGGGTCTCTTCAATCTGGCCGATCCGGTCCTGCGCCTGCCGCAATCTCTCTTCCACCTTCTTACGGTCAAGCAGAGCGCTCTCTCGGACGGCTCCGGCTTCTGCCAACCCTTCGCTCAAGAGGGAAACAGATTGTTCGGCTTTGAATACTGTGTTTTCAGAAGTTCCCAGAGTTTCTTGCAAAGCCGCAGACCGCGCTTCAAGATCAGTCTTGCGAACTTCCAAACTCACTTGCCGGTTGTTCAACTCCTGGAGAGTTTCTTGGGTATCTTGAGATTTTTCTTCTACTTGCTGGCGTTCGAGCGCGCGATTCTCAAGTTTCTGGCGGGCTTGTTCAGCTTGTTCAATTGCATCATCGTATTCGAGCTGGGCCTGTTTCAAAACTTCATCCGAACGAGCCAGCCGGTCTTCATGCAAAAGCGCTTCTTCCTCTGCGCGGGTCAATTCGAGGGTCAAAGCCTGGCGCTGCTCTTCCAGGGAACGCAGTCTCTCACCGCCCACAGCCATGTCCCGGCTGACGTTCTCCCGGCCGGTGTGCAGTTGAGCCAGTTGGCGGTGCCAGGAATTCAGACGAGCACGTAAACTTTGGATATTCTCCCGATTCTCCGCCAACCGCTGGCCGAATTCAGTTTGTGTATTCCTGACCTTATGCAGATGGGTCTCTTGCTCTCGCGCAAGAGAGCGGGCGGAGGTGAAATCCCGCTGGGCGGCATGCCAATGGAAACCATACCATTCCCGCAGCACAACGTCCAGGTCTTTCTTGACCTGATCGTATTGCTCAGCCCGGCGGGATTGGCGCTGCAAACTGCGCAAACGGGGCGTCAACTCGGCCAAAATATCTTTCACCCGATCCAGGTTGCGGCGGGTGGTATCCAGGCGGCGCAATGCCTGCTGGCGGCGGGTGCGATATAGGCCAATTCCGGCGGCTTCCTCGAAAAGGCGGCGGCGCTCATCGGCCTTGAGGGCCAGAGCCGCGTCCACCAAGCCCTGGCCGATCACCGTATAGGTGCGTTCGGCCAGACCGGATTGAGCCAGAAGCTCGGTGACATCCCGCAGCCGGACTTTTTGCCCATTGATCAAATATTCGTTCTGTCCATCCCGATAAGCGCGGCGGCCTACCGAGACCTCCGAATAATCAATGGGCAGCCAACCATCGCCGTTATCAAAAGTGACGATCACCGAGGCCATCCCCGCTTTAGGTCGCTGCTCGGAGCCAGAGAAGATCATGTCCTCCGTTTTACGGCCCCGGAGGAGAGAAAAGGCCTGTTCCCCCAACACCCAGCGCATGGCGTCGGCAATATTGGATTTCCCAGAGCCGTTGGGTCCAACGATAGCGGTGACATTATCGGCGAACTCGAACAGCATCTTGCTGGCGAATGTTTTATAACCGTTTACTTCAATAGACTTCAAACGACTAGGCATTAAGTTACACTATCCTTAATCCTGGATTTTTAATTCATCCAAGGCGTTTCGAGCTGCTTTTTTGGTTGCGTCCTGTTTACTTTGACCTCGGCCGCTCCCATGGCAAACGTCATCGAGGAACACCTCTATTTCGAATGTTTTGGCGTGGTCGGGTCCGCTCTCAGCGACAGTTTTGTATACCGGTGTGCCGTGTCCATTGGATTGGGCCCACTCCTGGAAGCGGCTTTTGGGGTCGCGGTCTCTCTGCTCCTCCAAAATCTGATCCGCAGTCTGTTCCAGGAACTGGGCCATAAATTTCTCCACCGGATCAACGCCAGAATCAAGACATAAGGCTCCAATTACAGCCTCAAACATATCACACAACATACTCGAGCGGAGACGGCCGCCGTTATCTTCTTCCCCCCGCCCCAAACGCATCACCGAACCCAAATTTATGCTCAGGGCAAACTTGGCTAATTGCTCGGTGCTCACCAGCGCAGCCCGCAGTCTGGTAAGGTCGCCTTCTGACATTTCGGGGTAGTGATTATACAACCAGACGCCAACCACAAAATCAAGTACCGCGTCTCCTAAAAACTCGAGGCGTTCGTTGTCTTCCAACGCTTCAGGGTGTTCGTTCAAATAGGAACGATGGGTAAGGGCGCGGTTCAGCAATAGGGGATTTGTAAACTTCAATCCTACCCTTCGGGTAAATTCAGAAGGCGATTCTTTTCCCGGTTTGTCCTGAGCAATGTTCATGCCGAACCTCCACTGGAACTCAGGGAGCGGTAGCCACCCCACGTCTGGTCGGGTGGCTGGCGTTCCATTAGTTCCAAAATTTGTTATCCAATAGTTGTTTTTAGGAATTCAAGGTCGGGGCTGGATAAATGCCCGCAATCCTCATGGGTACTTAATCATATTTCCTAACCGCAAGCACGGCATTGTGGCCGCCAAAACCCAGGGCATTGGAGATGGCAACTTTCACCGGCCTCTCGCGCGCTTCGTTGGTCGTGTAGTCTAAATCACAATCCGGGTCAGGTGTTTGGTAATTTATGGTGGGCGGAATAACATTCTCTCGAATAGCCATCACACAAAAAATGGTCTCCAACGCGCCGGTGCTGCCCATCATGTGGCCGGTCATGGATTTGGTAGAAGAGATAGGGATATTATACGCCAATTCACCGAAAACGCTCTTGATGGCCCGGGTTTCAATTACGTCGTTCAGTTCCGTTCCTGTGCCGTGGGCGTTAATATAACCAACCTCATCCAGGTTGGCGGCCGCGCTATCCAAGGCTTGGCGCATTGCCGCTGCGCCTCCGGCGCCTTCTTGATGCGGCGCGGTGATGTGGTGAGCGTCAGCGGTAGAACCATAGCCGGCTATCTCCGCCAATATTGAAGCGCCCCGGGCCAGCGCGTGGCTCTCGCTTTCCAGCACGATGATGGCTGCCCCTTCCGCAATGACCAGGCCGTCACGCTCCAGGTCAAATGGGCGCGGAGCCGGGTCGCCCACTCCTCGGCGCGACATTGCGTTTATCCGATCAAATGAAGCCACAACATAGGGCGTAATGATTGCATCGCTCGCTCCGGTAACCACCACATCCGCGACGCCATTCCGGACCATCATCCACCCTACGCCAATCCCATCCTGCCCAGAAGCGCAGGCTGAAGCAACCGATATCGACGATCCCTTGATGCCATGATCTATCCCAATTAATCCCGCCGCGCCATTGGGCATTAACATGGGGATGCTGAATGGGTTGACCTTACGCGGCCCGTCTTCATTTACTGCCAGGACGTTGTTTTCATACGATGCAATACCGCCAATTGCGCCAGACACCACAATCGCTATTCGCCCGGCGTTAGCTTCGGTGATTTCCAGGCCCGATTGCTCTATTGCTTCCTTTGCGGCGATGGAGGCAAATTGCTGAAAACGATCCCGGCGTCGAGCTTTTTTGGCTGACATGTAGTCGGTGGGATCATAATTTTTCACCTCTCCAGCGATCTTGACTAAATAATCCGTACTATCAAATAACGTGATCGCCGCAATGCCAGAGATACCATTGACCGCGCTCTGCCAGGACGAATCCACATTGTTCCCTATTGCGTTGATGGTTCCCACCCCGGTGACGACGACTTTCTCTGCCATACAAAATCTCCTAATATTTTTACCTTAAGGTGGTTGTCCTAATCGCCATTTATTAAGCGGATGACTTCAAACCAAATCCTGAAAGCAAGACAACTATCGGGTCTGGCACATCGTTGGCGATGGCATGTTCTATCGCCGGCCAAACTATTGCCGAAGTCGGCTCGACGTACAACCCTCGGGTTGCCAATTGTTGATGGCCGTGGAGGATCTCATCTTCTTCAACCGCGAAAAATGTGCCGCCGCTTGATTCTACCACCGGAAGCAGCGCATCGCCGCGCATCGGCTGGCGAACCCGGACGCCTTCTGCCAGGGTTTCGCCTTCCATGACCATTTCCAGCCCCATCGGCCCATGAGAAAAAACCGACCACAAGGGCGCGCAAGCGCGGGCTTGGACGCCCACCAACGCGGGGACACGGTCAATTAATCCCGCGGCTTTAAGAGCCTCAAATCCGCGGCCAGCCCCCAGCAGATAGCTTCCATGACCCGCCGGAGCGATCACCGCCCCAGGAGCCTGGCCCAATTGATCCACCAATTCGTAAGCCACAGTGGCATATCCAGGAGTTCCATGCGGGAGATATGCGTGGCTGGCGTAAACTGCACCCTCCCCGGCGGCATGCAGAACTGCCTCGGCTGCCGCTGAACGAGGGCCTGGGATAGGCGTTACCTCGGCCCCATAGGCCTCGATCTGTTTGCGCTTGGGGCCGGAGGCGTAGTCGGGTACGAAGATTTGGGCTTGAATATTGGTGAAGGCTGCATAGGCGGCAAATGACGCCCCCGCGTTGCCGGAAGAATCTTCGACCGCGGCTTTTACCCCGCGTGCCACCAGGAAGCTGGTCAGAGGCGCGGTGCCCCGATCCTTGAAAGAACCCGATGGATTCAGATAGTCCAGCTTGAAGGCCACCTGCCTCCCAAAAGCCTCCGCCCAAACCAGGGGGGTGTTCCCCTCTCCCAGGCTGACCACCGGCGCGTCTTCCGGCAGCCCAAAGGTATGCCGGTAACGCCAGATTCCGGGCTGGGTTTCATCCACCTGGGAGGGCTCAAAAACCAATGGCCCGGCGAAATCGAAAATACCGCCGCAGGTCGGGCATCGGTACGGTACGCCCTGGTCTGGATAGGGCCGGTGGCAGTTGCTGCAATGGATGGCTTTCATCAATCACCTTTCGTGGGGAGATACTCCCCCTCCACCCAGACTTCGCCATCCACGCCCACCTCTTTTTTCCAGATAGGGACGATCTCTTTCAGGCGGTCAATGCCATAACGGGCGGCTTCAAACACTCCCTGATCTCGGTGCGGAGCCGTACAGGCGATCATCACTGTAGGCGTTCCCGGATGTAAAGTTCCAACCCGTTGAATTATGGCGATGCCCTCAATGTCCGGCCAACGTTGGCGAATCTCCTCGGCGACCTGCTGCATCTTGGCTTCCGCCATCGGCTGATAGGCTTCGTATTCCAGACGAGTCGTCTCGTGGGGGTCGCCGCGCCGGGTCATACCCCGCACCATGCCGGTGAAGAATCCGGCCGCGCCGGTGGTCGGCAGCGTGATACCGGCCAGCGTGGCGTTCAAATTCACTTCCTCTTCGGTGATGACGCAAACCGTGGGGAATTGCTTGCCATTCCCGCCGCTCACCGGCGGGAACAGCGCGACTTCTGCATCTGGAGGGATTTCTTCCTCGTCGAAGGCGAATTCACGGTTCACCGAAACCACAACCGAACCTAATGCGGGGATCAAGTTGGGGAATTTCTCCCCCAGAGTAGTTTTCAAAACCGAAACCTGGGCATCCTCAGGCAGCGCCAATGTAGTTTCGGTCATTCCGGCCAAATCTTTCAAGGTAGCGAAAAACAATATCTTTATTTCATTCATCAATCACTCGTTCAGCACGTCGCCGCTTTGGCCGCCCCGTTTTTCGGCCAATCGGATATTCTGGATGCGCATGGTCTTCTCGGCGGCCTTGGCCATATCATAAACCGTCAAAGCGGCGACCGACACCGCGGTGAGAGCTTCCATCTCCACGCCGGTCTTTCCGGTGGTGCGCACTGTGGCAGCGATCTGCACCCCAGGCAATTCAGGATCCAATTGAAGGTCTACCTCAATCTGGTTTATAGGCAGCGGATGGCAAAGGGGGATCAACTCCGCGGTTCGTTTGGCGGCCATGATTCCGGCAAGCTGGGCCGTGGTCAGCAAATCCCCTTTTTTCAGCGCGCCCTCCTGGATGAGGGCCAGCGTCTCTGGGCGCATCAAGACTTCGCCTTTGGCGATAGCGATTCGTTCAGTGTCCGGCTTGTCGCCGACGTCCACCATATGGGCGCGTCCGCCTTCATCAATGTGGGAAAGTTTCTCAGGAGGCATAAATGAATTATAGCATTATCAAAAAGGTTCAGGGGCACTAAAGTTTTGTAGAAAATAATCCTTTGGAGCATTACTTGTGACCTGTACCCTGATAAGATCGCTAAGGAGTCGAGGCTTTAGCCGAGTTGCGCACCGTTATCAAAGGGGTAGTATAATGGAATCAAATTTCCAGTATGATCTGGTTCGTGTCACTATGAGCGGATAAGTGTTCAAGGAGCTTATGACCATAAAAAAACACATGCGTTATTTCCAGTCCATAATATGGCTATGCCTGTTGTTTGTGACCGCGCTAAATGGCTGCGCATCACCTGAAACCCCCGTCCCAAGCCTGACGGATACCGCGCCGCCGCCAACCCGCACACCTTTGCCCACACACACCTCCTCCCCGACGGTGACGCTGTCTCCTACGGTCACGCTGTCTCCTACGGTCAAAGTTTCACCGACGATGACGCTTTCCCCAACCTTATGGCCCACGCGAACCATCACAATAAACTGGACACCCCTCCCGACCTTTTCCCCGGATGAAGCGGAGGCCTTGGTATTAGACATGCTGCAAAATAATGCTGACTGTGCACTGCCATGCTGGTGGGGGATCATACCCGACTCCACCAATAGGTATGAAGCCCAAGCTTTTTTTGAGCAGTTTGGAAGCATACTCCGGCGTACAAATTACGATCCAGAATACGGCTCCATCATTATGTTTCTTGAGTCAAAAGGCCTATCTTTCCATTTTCATTATCTCAACCGAAATAATTTAGTAACGAAACTATATATCACGACTTCAAGGCGTGATGATTTAAGTGAGGGGGGTTATGTTGAGATTTACAATGATCCAAATTACTATCGAATGTTAAACCACTATACAATGGAAAGCATCTTAGAGACCTATGGGCCGCCAGTGGAAGTTTGGATAAAGTCATATAATCAGAATGCAGTCGGGTACGATACGCATACACTGCTCTATTACCCCGACATCGGTATCGTGATGGAGTATGTCAGTCCAACGCGTTGGGTCACAGATGCCGATGAAATAACATGGGTATCCACATGTCCGGCGGAAGGGTTCATTTCCCTATCGGTATTTGATCCTGATGCAGGATGGTCGTTATTCGATATCCTCGACGTACATGACAACCTAGGATTGTATTTACCTTTAGAAGAAGCCACCGATATGACAATGGAGGAATTCTATGAGACTTACCGAAACCCCGGTTGCGACGTAGATATCCTCACGCCGGCAGATATATGGCCAATCAATGATTTCGATCAGTCGTAAGGGAGAGTAAGGCTATGAAAAAAAACCTGCGTTATTTCCAGACCATACTATGGCTGTGCCTGCTGTTTGTGATAGCGCTAAATGGCTGCGCCACTACTGAAACCCCCGTCCCAAGCCTGACGAGTACTTCGCCGCCGCCTACCCACACGCCCTTATCCCCTCGAACCTCCTCCCCGACTGTAACGCTGTCTCCTACGGTTACAGTTTCACCGACGAAGACGCTTTCCCCAACCTTAAGGCCCACGCGAACCATCACGCCAACCATCACCCCAACCTGGACACCCCTCCCGACCTTTTCCCCGGATGAAGCGGGAGACTTCGTAATAGACCTGCTGCAAAACCATGTCGACTGTGAACTGCCATGCTGGTGGGGGATCATACCTGACTCCACCAATAGGTATGAAGCCCAAGCATTTTTTGAGCAGTTTGGAAGCACAATCCGGCGGGCACGTTTCGATCCACAATACGGTTCTATAAATATATTTCTTGATTCAAAAAGTTTATATTTCAATATTAATTATATAAACCGAAATGACATAGTAACGAAACTATATATTGTGACTTCAATGCGTGAAGACAGAGGCGAAGATGGTTTTTTTAAGATTTACAATGATCCAAATTACTATCAAATGTTGAAC
>CBDUUP010000070.1:0-14870 GCA_965370435.1 uncultured Anaerolineales bacterium
GTGAGATGTAAAAAAACCTCACAGGTTTCCCAAACCTGTCAGGTTTGAACGCGCAGGCCGGCAGGTCTGCGACCTGCCCCTACAGAACTCTTAAATTATTCCAGCGGCGTCAACGCGTCCACCATGGGAAGGAAGACCGCCTCGTAGAGGGCGTCACGCTCAGCGGGATTACATTGCAGCAAAATCAGTATGGTCACCTCTCCATGCTCTGCCAGAGCGAATTCAACGGCGATGCCCTGGACTTCGACGCTATACAAGTACCAAGTGAGGCCATTGGCCTCGCGCTGGGCGGCGCTATCAGGAGGGGCGTCCAGGCCGAGCTGTCCGGCGAACAATTCAAGCAAGTCCTCCAAACTCATCGGCACGACCTCGATAACCACCCCAGTGGAATCCAGGGCCGAACTGGCGCGGGCGAAGACGCCCGGCCCGGACTCCGTCCACCCGGAGGGTCTAAGGCCGGTGAGGCCAAGTGTCTCGTCAGTGAACGGCTCCATCTCGATAGTCATCCCCTCCTCGCCCAACACGACGAATGCCAAATCCATCTCGGCGATACAGCCAGCTTCCGGCTCCTGGGTGGGATCATTCAGGAAGGCCAGCCCAATGGACAACGAACATTCACTGCTGGAAAAAGAGCCGTGGCCCACGCCGGGAAAAGTATAAGCATAACTGGCGTTCAAGGTCTCGGCAACCCTATCGGCGTTGAAGGCAGGCGTTATGGGATCAAACTGGCCGGACATCAGTAAGGTGGGAATCTCGCTGACCACCGGCTCGTACACGTATTCCTCTAGCGGCTCTACATCCCATGCCTCACAAATTTCACCCAGCGCGTCATCCTGCGGCGCCAACGTGGTCACCACCTGCGGGTACAGCCCTTCATAACCGATCTCAACCTGGGGGTGGTTCAAGACCTCGGAGCAGAGTACCGAGTAATACATCCCCTGGCTGTGTAGATCACTTCCGATGTTGAATGAACCCAGGCCTTCGATGAAAGTGGTATCTCCCTCCGCCAGGGCGTAGATCTCGGCCGGAAGCAGGTAGATGGCGCTGGTATTGTACAAGCGCTGGTAAAGCTGGGAGACGAGATGGGCCCCGGTAACGCCAATCTCCACCGGCTCATCTACATTGGGGAGGTCGAGGGTCAAGGGGACCGGGTTTTGGTTGAACTCATCCACCAGATCGAAGAAGACGGTCTCAAGGTCGGGGTAGGCCTCATTGCACAGGGGGTCCGCCGCGCAGCTTTCGAACAACTGCCGGAAGGCATGGTCGGTGGCCCGGGGAGTGTAGTACATGTAATTCAACGACAGGGGGATCACACCATCCAGGATCACGCTGCGCAGCCGGTCGGGGAAGTCGCGCATCAGGTGCTGTCCCAACATGGTGGCGTAGGAGATGCCGTAGAAATTGAACTGGTCGTAGCCCAGCGCGGTGAGGACCATGGGGATGTCGGCGGCGTTCTCCAGGCTGTCGTAGGCGGACAGGTTCACGCCGCTTTCGGTCAACCGGTCGCGGCAGGCGGCCCGGGATGCCATCCCGATCTCCCCTTGTTCCTCCGCGGTGAGCTCCTCGGCGATAATCTGCCGGTCGGCTTCATCAATTTCCTCGCAGGTCAAGGCCGGGTCGGAGTAGGTGGTGCCGCGCTGTTCGACCAGCACGATGTCCCGCTGGGCGCGGAAGTCGTAGAAGGCCGAGGTCAACAGCCCCGGGGCAGCCACGAGGGTAGAGACTCCCGGCCCGCCCGCCTCGATGACCAGCGGGTCGGGGACCGGGTCATCGCCGAGGCTCATGATGACGGCCACCGCCAGCCGGATGGTGGGGCCGTCCGTGTGAGCGTGCTCTTCGGGGACGGTCACATAGCCGCACTTTACGTCATCACCCTCCACCGCGCCCGAGGGGAGGTTGAAGGGGCAATTCCCCCGCTCGAAGGTCGCTTTGAACGGCTCCGGCGTTGGCGTGACAGTCGCGGTTGGTTGCGGCTCGGTCGGGGTAGGTTCCGGCAGGGCGGCGGTCGGGGAGGGGGTTGACCTCCCGCAGCCAGTCAGCAGGATAACGACCACGAACACAAGGATAATCTTTTTGGTTCTCATATTTTTTTACTCCAGTCTAGTTTTATTGTCGCTTGGGACAATATTTATAATGCCCACAGTATATTAAAAAGGAAGCCCCTCTGCAACAAAAAAACGCCCAACGGCGTCTTTTAGGGGTTGAGCGGCGATTTCGGCGGGTTGAATAGAGAGGGGAAAACCTTAACCACAAAGGCGCGAAGACACTAAGAAAAAACAAAACTTTGTGCCTTCGTGCCTTTGTGTCTTGGTGTTAAAAATTTAGAATTGCTTTATCAAGAGAATTGAACCGCCTCGGTGGAAAAGTCCTTCCGGGAATGGAACACCGGGGTTGAATCGTTAAGGGTGAATTCAGAGATGGTGTACTCCCCCTCCCGGATGATCTCCTCGCTGGTTCTATCTTCATAATGCAAGACCAAACTGGCGATCTCGATGGGGCCGCCCTGGGGGTAGACGGTGTCTACGTGGACGGCGTTCTTGGGATTCTTGAAATCATCCACGCCCACCGTGCCGCCGAGGTGTTCGCTGAGGCCGTAGGCCCAGTGCATCCCCATCACCTTCTCGTCCTCTAGGACGTTGCCGGTGACGACGGCTTTATCGTTGACGCCCAATCCTAGTTCGGCGATATTTTGGCGGGCTGGGTCGGCGAAAATGTAGCTCCGCAGCTCACCGGCGCAAGCGCTGTCGCCGTTCACTTCCAGGATGCGGTTGGCCTCCACGGTGAGGGTGACGATCTCACCCTCACACATCATAGGGATGACGCCTTCGGTCAGGCTGGGCTGGCCCTCGATCTCCCCCTCGTAAGGGGCCATGTAAGTCTCCCCGCTGGGCAGGTTGATGACCCGCATTCCCTCTTTATCCGCATGTAAGCGGCCGTCGTCCACTTCGGGATGGCGGTCCCGAAGGTCGAAGTACACCATATCCCCGGTGGAGAACTCCACCTCCGCGCCCACGGCCCGGTCAAGCCTTTCAGCCAATATACCGGCCAAGCGGGCCACCTCGCCATAATCGGCGGAGAGGGCGGTCGCTTCCATGCTGCGGGTCACACCGGGCATGCTGGCGACTCGCAGGTTGGGATTTTTCTGCGTGAAAGCGATTAACGGCGCGGTGGCCGAAAACTCGGTCAGCGACACGACGATATTGGTGTCGGCCATGATGTCATCCAGACGAACGGTTTCGCCATCCATTTCCCCTTTCACCGGCAAGTTGCCATTGGGCCTGCCGGTGGCCTTGAAGGTGAGGGTTGGATAGACGCTGAAGCCAATCTCATCTCCCAATGCTTCAAAAGCCGCCCGCCAGGACTCGGCCATCTCGCGCCGGTCGGTCCAGGCTTCGCTGTCCTTCATGCTGCCATGCGGGAGATCGGCCATGACCAACACCTTCTCCCCCGGCTGCGGATTGAACACGTCAACCAGGAGTTTCTCCAGATCGAATTCGTCCGAGTCTGTTTCAGAGCCGCCGCAGGCGGCCAACCCCAGGAGGAGGGAACTGATAAGCAGGATATTTAGCGTTTTGGATTTCATCTCAACTCTCTCCTAAAAGAAGCGTAATAACGAATCCACCGGTTGGCGATGCTTGAAACGCCCATACCAAAGGCACAGCGGATAAAAACTTATGAAGCAAGCCAGCCAATAGAAATACATGACGGTGAGGCTGGTCCCCTCCGGGGTCAGCCAGAGACCCAGACCAGCGTACTGGATAAGATGCAGCAGATAGAAGAATAACGGCGCCCGTCCGATCACAGCCACGGGCTGAAGGATTCGCTGTCCAACCTCATTCAAGCGGGACAAGGCTCCCAGGACGGCCAGGTTCACGCCCATGGTCAGCAGGATGAAGGTGATGCTGGGGGGATATTTGACCAGGTTGAGGAAATCTATCCAGGTGTTTCCCTCTCGCGGGCGTATATTCCCAAAGCCATCGAAAGCGCGGAGGACGACAAATCCCAGCAGGAAGGCGCCGCCTATCCAGAGCGCTCTCTTGAATGCTTCCCGAGAGTCGGCTCGCAGCCACGCCCCGAAAGCCATCCCAAAGGTGACCAATCCCAGCCAGGGGAGGATGGGATAATTCGACATCAGCCCACCAGTTCCGCCAGGGTGGATCAGCATCAATTTCAGGTAGTCGAAGAAATCTGTGTAAATGATCTTTCCCCACAACATGGGGTCGGGAGGCAGGAACTCGCCCACGATGAGCAGCGCCAGACTCATACCCAGCAGGAACTTCGGCTTGAGTTTCAGCAGCAGGCTGCCCAATATCATCGCACCGCCCAGGGCGAACAGCACCCCAAAATAGAAATCATAAAAACCATCTGGGTGCAGCTTCCAGATGCGGTTGACGACCAGGAACTGCAAGGCGATCAGCACAAAGCCCCGCGCCAGGAAGTGGCGGCGGATGTCCCGCTCCCACCAGCCTCGCTCCCGGCGGGAAGCGGCGAAGAGGGCCATCCCCACCCCCATCAGGAAGAAGAAGCCCGGGGCGGAGAAATGGGTAATGAAGCGGGTGAGGAAAGCTAAGCCATCCTGGTAGGCGGGGAACTTCCCGCCCCAGTATTCTCCGGTGGAATGACCATGAGCGATGAAGTGGTTGGCGTGGTCCAGGGCCATGAAGATCATAATAAGCCCGCGCAGCAGGTCGAGCGCAAGGAAGCGGGTAGGCTTGAGTTTCGCCTGCCTATCGGCCTCATCCCGTTCAGAGAGTTCCCGCTTCGGCCCCCGAGTTATCCGTCGATAGCCAAAGTACACCACCGATCCCAGCGCTAACAAGACCGCCCAAAGGCCGGTGTTCATGATATTATCCGCGCGGCTGTGGGCGGCTTCATATTGGGCCAGACCGTCATCCACGGTCTCTTTAGACATGCGATCGGTGATGGGAATTACGCGCTCTTTCCCCTTGTTCAATTCGAAGATCAGATCGTACTCGACCACTTCGTTATACTGGCCCAGGTAATAGATATAAAAAAGTCCCTTCCGCAAATCGAAGATATAGGAATAAGCGGTGTAACGGCTATCAAGCGCATTGAAGACATTTTTAAGGCTGGCCGCCTCCAGGGTGGGGGCTAGATCCTCCCCGCCGAGTCTCTCGCCAGGACCGAACTTTCCCAGCATCTCCACCACGGTATTGTATCGCTCGTCTTCCTGGAGATCGGGGTCGGTCTGGTTGGCGTTCACCGAAACGAGGAAGCCTTCCCCCGGCGCTTTCCGGGTGAAGGCCACCTCTCCATCGGGGCCGGGGCCGATGACGACGGCGTCCCCGGTGGCGTCGGCCACCAAGATCTGCATGCCCATCGACTCCCCAAAATCGAATTCCGACGCCATGTCTATCACCCCTGCAACGGTCGAATGCTCTTTCAGGATCTTCCCCAGGAAGTTATCGTCCCAGAAGGCGTAAGGCCGTTCTGGGTGGGGGTTCAAGTCCGCCTCCGGGATGCCCAAAGCGTCCCAGGCCAACCCCTTGTGGTTCATGCCGCCTTGATAACTGACGTAGGTATCGCCATCATTGGTCACCAGATAGCCAATCTCGACAAACCCGTATGTGCCCTCGGTGGGTGGATAGAACCCTATCCGCCCGTTGGTGTTGGAACTATCCTCATTGTTGCCCATCAGGACCGCGTCGCCGGAAGTGATGGCAAACGCGGTGCATGATTTTGGCGTTGAAGTTTGCCTTGGAGACCAAATCCCCCCAACCAGGATGACCAATAGCGCCGCCCCCAGGGATAAAATTACAATTGATTTCTTTCTCATTGCATTCACCGATAATTCTCCTATCTCCATATCCAAACAAGGAAGAGGCCTTCAGTTCATGCGCCGTTTTCCACCGCGCCGACCCTTTCCTCACCTTGATATGAAAGACTTATTATCATTAAATCAAAAAGTCGTTAAGACTTGATGAGTAAATTGTTTGGTTTCGATGAAGTTGTGATGGGTGAAGCTGCCCCTCAGTAAGTGAAAACGTTCCTCGATACCAGGCGTTTGGCGGCCAGCAGAAAATAACCCACGGTGATGATCACCACTACCAATAATCCAGCGACGGAATCGCGTATTTCATTGCTTATGTTTCGCATGACTGACTCCTTGTCTCTTGTATACCTACATACGAGAGAAGAACGGTAAAGTCGCGAAAGTTATATTAACCACGAAGCGCTCATTTCGATGATCTCTTTAGAAAACTGTCAGGCAGCTAGATTCCTTATTAACTACTTGCCATATCTATTCCCCATCCTGAAATTTAGGCGCAAGGTTTCCAATCGGTGATAAAATAAGGGCTAGAAGCTTTGGAAAGAAACCCATCCGCGAAAACCGCCGTTTACGTTCACTTGATTCACTTGAGGAGACACGAAGCATGATAAAGGATGCGCTTAAAGAAGCTGAAAATAACATGAAGAGTTCGGTAAGGGCATTAGAAGAGGATCTGGCCGGCATCCGAACCGGGCGGGCCAACCCCTCTCTGCTGGAGAAACTGCCGGTCGAATATTATGGAACCTTGACCGCTCTCCAACAGTTAGCCACCATCAGCGTGCCGGAGCCGCGGGCCTTGCTGGTTCGCCCTTTCGACCCGGCGACCCTGCGGGACATCGAGCGCGCCATCCAGGCCTCCGACCTGGGCCTCACGCCCAATAACGATGGCAAGGTTATCCGCCTCAATCTTCCGACCCTCACCGAGGAACGCCGCCGAGACCTGGTGAAGGTGGTTAACAGCCGGGTGGAAGAAGCCCGAGTTTCGGTGCGCAATATCCGCCGTGATTCCATCAAGGATATGCGTGAATTTGAAGAAGAAAAAATGATTTCCGAGGATGATCTCGAGCGCGGGGAAAAAGATGCCCAAAAACTCACCGACCGCGTCATTGAAGAGATCGATGCTATTGGAGAACAGAAAGAAAAAGAGATCCTGGAAGTCTAACCTGTCTCTGGAAATAATATGAGTGACACCGAACAAGACAACGGCTGGGAGAAAGTGCCCACCCACGTTGCCATTATTATGGATGGTAATGGGCGTTGGGCCAAGTCGCGGGGCTTGCCGCGCATTGCCGGGCATCGAGCGGGCACCGAAAACTTGCGCCAGATCATCGAGGCCTGTGTGGAATTCGGGGTCAAATGTTTGACCATTTATGCGTTCTCCACCGAGAATTGGGGCCGCCCTCAGACCGAGATCAGCGGCTTGATGTCCATCTTCGCTGACGTCATTGACCGGGAGCTTTCCGAACTGCATTCACAGGGGGTTCAACTACGCCACATTGGGCGTTTGGACCGCATCAAGCCAGCGCTGCGTAAAAAGGTCTTGAGCGCCATTGACCTCACCAAGAATAATGACCGCTTGATCGTTAACGTGGCTTTCAATTATGGAGGCCGGGATGAAATTGTATATGCGGTCCAATCCATGCTCGGCGAGGGCCTGAAACCGGAAGATGTGACCCCGGAAACGATAGACAAATACCTCTTCACTGCCGGAATTCCCGACCCCGACTTGGTGATTCGCACTTCTGGCGAACAGCGAGGCAGCAACTTTATGATCTGGCAGGCGGCTTACGCCGAGTGGTACTTCCCGACAGTTTACTGGCCGGACTTCGATAAAGAACAACTACGGGCAGCTCTGGACGAGTACGCCAAGCGCAGCCGCCGATTTGGGTTGGCGTCCAACCCTACTTAACCTTCAATTGGTCAACCTTCGGTTGATACCAAAACCAATTTATCTTACTCAAGGAAACCATCTAATGTTACGTCAACGTGCCATAGTTGTCATCATCGCGCTGCCCATTGGGATTACGCTGATGGTGCAGGGCGGCGTCTGGTTCGCCGCTCTGGTCGCCATATTCTTGGGGCTGGCCGCCTGGGAGTATACCCGACTCTTTCGTGTGGACGGGTACCAGCCCAACAGCCCTCTGGTTGTTGCCGGAGTCCTGCTCCTGGTGGTTGGCCGCCATCTCGATGGCTTTGAGAGCGCTCCCTGGATGTTGAGCCTCATAATCCTGGCCTTGATGTCCTACCATATGTTCGCTTTCGAGCGCGGCCGCGATAAGGCCGCCTCCGACTTTGTGATCTCTCTGGGCGGCGTTCTCTACATTGGGTGGATGGGGTCATATTTAGTATCCCTACGCTCCCTGGATGACGGCTTTTGGTGGCTGCTGGTGGTTTTACCGGCCATCTGGTGGGCCGATATGGGGGCGTATTTCCTGGGGAAGCGCTTTGGACGCCGAAAACTCAGCCCCCGGCTCAGTCCAGGGAAGACCTGGTTTGGCTATCTGAGCGGCATCCCCACCGCCATCCTGGGAACAGTCCTCTTGACCTTGCTTTGGTACCGTCTGGGCCTTCGCGATGATTCGGCCATCACCCTGGGGAGGGCGGGGATCCTGGGGGTGGTTCTTTCTGTGGCAGCGCCTCTGGGAGACCTGGGAGAGAGCATGTTCAAGCGGCAGGTGGGAGAAAAGGATTCGAGCAACCTGATCCCCGGCCACGGCGGATTTTTCGACCGCATAGACTCCTGGCTCTGGGCTGCTGTAATTGGCTTTTATATCATTGTTTGGTTCTTTATTTAGATTGATGAATCGATATTAGAGAATAGAGAATAGTGATTTGTTTTCAATCATCCCTCGCTCCTCATTATAAATATCTATTCTCTATTCACACTCACTTTGATCCTATTTGGAGGAATCCCTTTAATGAATGAAACCCCAACTCGAAACCTGGCGTTGGAATTTGTGCGCGTGACCGAAGCGGCGGCCATGGCCGCTGGCCGGTTCATGGGCCGCGATGATAAGATAGGAGCCGACAAGGCCGCGGTGGATGCTATGCGGTTGATCCTCAATGAAGTAGAGATGGATGGCGTGATCGTCATCGGCGAGGGGGAAAAGGACGAGGCCCCTATGCTCTTCAACGGGGAGAAAGTGGGCAGCGGTGAATCTCCCGCCGTAGACCTGGCCGTTGACCCCATTGACGGCACCCGCCCTCTTGCCAAAGGCTTTTTGAATTCAATCGCCACCATCTCGGCCGCGCCCCGAGGAACCATGTTCGACCCGGGGCCGTTCGTGTACATGAATAAAATCGCGGTCGGCCCCATGTCCAAGGGCGTGGTGGATATTGAAGCGCCGGTGGTGGTGAACCTCAAGAACATCGCCAAAGCCAGGGGCAAGGATATGGATGACCTTACCGTGGTGATCCTGGAGCGAGACCGTCACGCCGAATTGATCTCCAACGTGCGCAAGTGCGGGGCTCGTATCCGCCTCATCCCGGATGGCGACGTGGCCGGAGCTTTGATGGCGGCCATGCCGAACACCGGCATTGACGTGTTGATGGGTGTTGGCGGCACGCCGGAGGGTATTTTGGCGGCCTGCGCGCTGCGCGCGATTGGCGGCGAGATTCAGGGCAAGCTCTACGCTCGCAACGAGGATGAACTTCAACGCGGCCGGGAAATGGGCTACGATTTCGATAAAGTATTATATATGGATGATCTGGTCTCTTCGGACGACGTGTTCTTTTCGGCCACCGGCATCACTGATGGCGAGATGCTGGACGGGGTCAAGTATACCGGCGGAGGCGCACTCACCCACAGCCTGGTCGTGCGCGGCCTCACCGGCACAGTGCGCCAGATCCGGGCCACCCACCGCCTGGATAAACTTGAAGAGATCAGCAGTATAGACTATTAGTAGCAGAGATACGTGAATGGAGAATAGGAAATAGAGAAAAGAAACCTTTTATTTGGGGAATGAGGTTAACTCGCTCTAGTTCCGAATCCCGACTCATTAGGAAATGCTTATATCTTAATTGACATACCATCCTCAACGTGGTATCATTTCGCAACAATTCAAAAGCCCTATAACGGCGCTCTTATCCAGAGAGGTGGAGGGATCGGCCCTGTGAAACCTCGGCAACCTGGCGTACGTACACTTAGAAACCGGTACGACGCTAAGGTGCCAATTCCGACAGAAGGATTCTGGAAGATGAGAGGGTTGTCGTACTATGCGATTGCCCTTTCTTGATCTGAAAGGGCAATCTTTTATTGATGGAGGTTGTACCATGAACACGACTTTTGATAAGTCCCCCAAACTGGTGTTCACCTCGGAGTCGGTCACCGAGGGACACCCCGACAAGATGTGCGACCAGATCAGCGATGCGGTCCTGGACGCCTGTCTGGAGCAGGACCCCCTCTCAAGGGTAGCCTGCGAGACGGCGGTCAAGACCGGGTTTGTGATGCTGTTGGGTGAGATCACCACCCAGGCGCACATTAACTACGATTCCCTGGTGCGAGATGTGGTCAGGGGAATCGGCTACACCCGGGCAAAATTTGGCTTCGACGGCAGCACCTGCGCCGTGCAGGTCGCCATAGCCCAGCAATCCGGCGACATCGCCCAGGGCGTGAATAAGGCCCTGGAAGCCCGCACCGGCGAGATGACCGAAGACGAGATCGAGGCCATCGGGGCCGGCGACCAGGGCATGATGTTCGGCTATGCCTGCACGGAAACCCCTACGCTGATGCCCTTGCCCATCTTCCTGGCCCACAAACTCACCCGCCGCCTGGCAGAGGCGCGCAAGGACAGCGCTTTGGAATGGCTGCGTCCTGATGGCAAGAGCCAGGTGACGGTGGAATACAGCTACGGCAAGCCGGTGCGGGTGGATACAGTCCTTATCAGCACCCAACATGATCCCAACATATCCCAGGAGGATATCCGGGCGCAGCTCATCGAGCATGTCATTACGCCAACCTTGCCGCCGGAATTGGTGGATGATGAGTTGAAGATATACACCAACCCCACCGGGCGGTTTGTGGTCGGCGGGCCGCAGGGCGACGCCGGATTAACCGGGCGCAAGATCATTGTGGATACTTATGGGGGGATGGGCCGCCACGGCGGCGGCGCTTTCAGCGGGAAGGACGCCACCAAGGTGGACCGCTCTGGCGCATACGCGGCCCGATGGGCGGCCAAGAACGTGGTGGCTGCCGGGCTGGCGGAGCGGGTGGAGATCCAGGTGGCTTACGCTATCGGCATCGCCCATCCCTTGAGCGTGAACGTGGAGACCTTCGGCACGGGCGCGATTTCGGATGAAAAGATCGCTCAACTGATTGACGAGCACTTTGACCTGCGCCCCGGGGCCATCATCCGCGATTTAGACCTGCGCCGTCCGATCTTCCAGCAGACCGCCGCCTACGGCCACTTTGGCCGGGACGACCTGGACCTCTCTTGGGAGCGCACCAACAAGGCGGAAGCCATGCGCGCCGCTTCGGGTCTGGGAGAAGCGGTTGCGGCGGATTAGAATTAATATAATTGAAGATAATGAGAACTGAAGGAGCGATGCTCAGTCCAAGAGCATCGCTCCTTTGCTGTTTATTGGTAAATTCGAAAGGGGAGTAATTGAAGAATTAGTCTTCTGGCCAAGATTGAGGAAGTTCAAAAATACTTCCTATTGCCTCGCCATCAATTTCTTTCATCTTGTTTCCCTCACTAACAGCTTTGGGTAAGCGTGAAAATGCGGATAAGCATGGATTTTGGGCCCAGGGGTTATGGTAAATTCGTGCTTTAGCACTTTGAATTTTCCATGGTGTGAGTTTAGTAATCAATAATACAGCGCTATTACGTCTATTCTTTGGACCGTTATGTCCAAACCATACTCCATTTTTTTCTCTACTCATTTCTCTGAGAACTGGGTCTGATTGTACGAGATCGTAAGTCCATTGTTCTCGACCAAACAAAGCATCCATGATATCTATATTGTCCACGGAAAAACTAAGAGAATTCACAGCAATTACATAAGGCTTGGTCATTTTTCCATAGCGTCCAGCTTTTTTCGCTATAGAACCTTTTATGGCATTATGTGTATTCGAGATACGACATTCGTAGGACTGCATTCCAATTGAGCGGGTATCGGAAATCCCTTTTACATCGGAGAGTTTCGGAATAGGAGTTACATCAACTCTCCAACCGTCGTGTTCTAATCTTGTTTCAGGCAGTTCTTTAAATCTTTGGTTTTGAAAGAGATTGCGCACTTCATCATAATCTAAATTGTCAAGGAAATTTTTTATATTTGCTCTAAATTGCTTAGCAGGGGGTGGCGTTCTGGGTGCACCTTTCATATCCAAGCTTAAATAGAAATTATGAGTATCTAATCTGTCTAGAGAATCAAGAACAACGTTTATCCGTGATTGTGCAGCACGTTCACTCTCTGATATTCCTGTGGATACTACAGCCTCGAGATAGAATTGAACACCATCTGGAGTTATTACGAAGAAATCTGGTCGTTTTGATGTGTCATTGTCCACCATAGGATGAACCTCAACTTCACACCCACGCTGTAATAGAACCTCATGCAAAAATAATTCAAAGAAAGCTGAATAATGTTCTTCATTATGATCTGACATAAAACGAGCTTGTAACTCTTTTTGTTCGCTTGCGGGATATTTTGAAAACCAACTCTCGATGATTCTGTGAACTTTCTCAGCTTCAACTCTGGCGGATGTGTTGAGATAATAGTAATCCGGTTCTTGATTAGTTGATGGAGAAGTATTGATTCGCTCAATTTCTTCAAATAGTTTCATAGATTTGCTCACAAGTTCCTCGATTTGAAAATCAATTCCCATTTTATCATTATGTACAATTGCTATCTAGTTTAAATTGAAAATACCTCAGTATGTTGAGGTATTTCAGTGTTAAATTTTGAATGTGTTTAGGCTCAGTTGCTCAGATGCGCTTCAAACTTGGAGACAATTTTATGCTTGGGTTGGTAGCCGGTCATCCGTTCCATCGGCTCGCCGTTTTTGAATAATATCAGGGTAGGCACGCCCATGATCATGTATTGCATGGGGACCAGGGGGTTCTGATCTATGTCCAGCTTCACGACTTTCACGTTATCTTGCCATTCGGCGGCCAGTTCTTCGACCAGCGGGTCCAGCATCTTGCAGGGGCCGCACCAGACTGCGCCGAAGTCTACCAGCACCGGCCCAGGGACTTCCAGCACTTCGCTATCGAAAGTTTCATCGGTGATTTCAGGGATATTTGCCATTTCTTCCTCGGAATTAAATTGGTTTGAGATTGTTTCAGACTTCATCTTAATCAGACAATGATGAATTGTCAAGGCGTTGACGGTACTAAACGAGCGTGTTACAATCCAGCCCGAACGGGCGCGTAGCTCAATGGCAGAGCAGTGGCCTTTTAAGCCATTGGTTGCAGGTTCGATCCCTGCCGCGCTCACTTTTTTTATTTAAAAAACTAAGCCATTGTTATCAAGGTTCGGGCGACCTGAAGGTCGGACCCTGCCGCGCTCACTTTTTATTTAATGATTGCTCTACTTTATATGATGACCGGCCTCATCTGAATCTTACTTTCCCATCCGTCATTTAACCTCCCATGATGAATAAATTCCCTTGAATTATCTGGGTAGCCATAAAGTATCTCTATGGTATAATGCTGGCCGAAAGGAATATATGGTAATGTTTGAATCTGTTGTGAATCGAATGAATATGTGCGTGGATGGCCGTCATCTGATGAAGGCCGGATTCGGCGCGCACGTCCATCATTCGAACCGAAAACACGCTCAAGGAGCGCCTAGCAAATAGGCGCTGCAGGTTGAAGTACCCCTTGAGCGTGGAAAACTCCACGCTCTTTTTTTGTAATCATTATTCCGATACCAGGAGATATCCAAAATGGCTGACAAAGTGAAACCCCGAGTTCCCCGAGGCATGCGGGATATCTTGCCGGAGCAGATGGTGCGCCGGCAATACGTCATTGACGTGATCCGGGGCGTATTCGAGGAATTTGGTTTTGAACCCCTGCAGACCCCGGCCATTGAGCTGGACGAGATCCTGCGAGGCAAATACGGCCCCGACGCGGAGCGGCTGATCTACTCCGCAACCTATGGCGACGGCCAGGAAAAGTTGTCCCTGCGCTACGATCTATCGGTGCCGCTCTGCCGGGTGATGGCGATGTATCCCGATATTCCCAGGCCATTCAAGCGTTATCATATCGCCCCGGTCTGGCGGGCCGAACGCCCTCAAAAGGGACGCTACCGGGAGTTTTACCAATGCGACGCCGACACGGTGGGCAGCAGCTCTATGCTGGGCGATGCTGAGACCGTGGCCGTCATCTATACCATCCTCAGCCGGTTGGGGTTTGGCGAGTTCACCGTCTACATCAACAACCGCAAGATACTGAACGGCATCGGTCAGTTCGCCGGTGTGCCGGAGAGCTTGCTGCCGGGACTCTACCGCTCGATTGACAAGCTGGGCAAGATCGGCGTGGAAGGGGTGAAGCAAGAACTCCTATCGGTCGGCATCCCCTCCACGGTGAACGACGCCCTCCGCCGGGTGGCGCGTCTGTATCTGCAAGGTAAACTCGATTTGGATGCAGTGGGCGCGCGCCTGGGAGAGGAAAAGGAACTCCTCCCTGAGGAGGTGGCCGCGGCGGTGGAGGCGGACCTGAAATCGGTTCTGGCCGGGCAGACTCCCGGTGAGATCCCCCCCGACCGGGTGCAAGAGGA
Organism: uncultured Anaerolineales bacterium; assembly: GCA_965370435.1. Classification (GTDB taxonomy): domain Bacteria; phylum Chloroflexota; class Anaerolineae; order Anaerolineales; family UBA11579; genus CBDUUP01. The sequence goes on from CBDUUP010000070.1 coordinate 14,513, forward strand.
AGCCGGAAAACTGCTCTCAGGCGTTACCGCTGCCCTGCGGGAGGTATATGGCCCCACCACCGATCTGATCCCGGATGAGGTGGTTGACAAGTTGATGACGCTGCTGGAGATCAAGGGAGACAGCGAGGAGGTCCTTGGATCGCTGCGGGCGCAGTTGGGCGATTCAGCCGATGCTTTGGAGGGCATCGCCGAACTCGAAGAGATGACCCGCTACTTGGAGTTGTTGCAAGTCCCCGAAAAATTCTATGAGATTGACGTCTCCATGGCCCGCGGGTTGGAGTATTACACTGGTCCCATCTACGAGACCATCGTCAAGGAACCCAACGTGGGCAGCATCACCGGCGGCGGGCGTTACGAT
>CBDUUP010000071.1:0-14611 GCA_965370435.1 uncultured Anaerolineales bacterium
TGAGGAGGTCGGCAGGGCCAGCGTCGTTGCTGTTGCGCAGGTGGAACTCGCCGTTGAGGGGATCAAAGACGCCGATGGTGTCCAGGCCGTCGGCGTCCCAGTCGCCGGTGAGGGGGATGCCGTTGGCGATTCCGGGGGCGAAGGTGAAGTCGAGGTGGGGAGGGCCGGCGTAGTTGGTGTTGCGGAGTTTGAAGCGGCTGGCGGAGGGGTCGTAGACGCCGATGGTGTCAGGATTGGTGAGTTCATACACATAAACCGCTCCAGAATTGCAGTCGGGATCTAAAATGCAGGCGTCATCATCCAACCACGCGCCGATGATGGCAGTGTTACCGCTAAGAGCGACGGATTCACCATACCGATCATGCGATTCGCCATCTGAGGCAGTTAGTTTAGCTGCTTGGTTCCAAATTCCCGTCCCATCATCACGACGCTTGAACACGTAAACAGAACCAGAATCCTCTCCATTGTCATCGTCATAAGCAGCCCCGATCAGGGCAATGTCACCGCTGAAATCTACAGAACAGCCGAATATATCTTCTGCTGTCCCGTCGGAAGCAAGAAGCTTGGTCTCCTGACCCCAGTTATTGGCCCCGCCTTGGTTGCGGTCGTAAACGTAAACTGAGCCAGCAAAACGGCCATTGTCATTGTCGCCCGGCGCTCCTACCAGGGCCGTATCTCCCTGGATGGCGACGGCGTAGCTATAGCCGTCGTCAGCTTCGACGGCAACGTCATATAATTTGGCCGCTTGCCCCCAGTTGTCTGTTCCACCCAAGTCACGCTCGAAGATGTAGGCAGAACCGGAATTGCAGTTAGGGATTGATGGGCAGACATCGTCGTTTCCCCACGCGCCAATCAGAATAGTATTCCCATCAACAGCAACAGACCAACCAAATTCATCACCATCTTCTTCATCAGCGGAGATTAACTTTGCTACCTCTCCCCAATTATCCGTCCCCCCCTGGTTCCGGTAGAAAACATAAGCAGCCCCCGGGTAATCAGTCAACTCTCCAGGCGCCCAGTGCGCGCCCACCACAAGGGTATCACCATCAAGCGCTATAGAAAAACCAAACATATGGTTGCCAAAAAAGAAGGTATCTGAAGGCATCAGTTTCGTCACTTGACCCCAATTATCGGGACCTCCTTGGTTTCGGTAATAGACGTAGGCCGCTCCAACACAGTGAGAATTAGAGCAATCGCCACTTCCAATAGCGCCAACCACAACTGTATCCCCATGAATGGCTACCGAGGCAAAGATAATATCTCCCTGAGCATCAAAGATGGTAAGTTTTTTCACTTGCACCCAAGTATCGGCTTCAACTTGGCTGCGATCATAGACATATGCTGTTCCATAAGATGTGCCATTTACTTGTGTACCTCTTGCACCCACCACGGCAGTGTCGCCATCTATATCCACGGAATAACCGTAGTAATCACCGGCTTCACCGTCGGAGACAGTCAGCTTGGTCTCTGCGAAAAAGGGCGCGTTTGGGGTAGGGGCAGCCTCAACGCCCAGCGTTTCGGCGATGGCTTCCTGCAAGCCGGGTGTCATTGCTGAGTTGGCGGTTTCCGCTTCGGGGAGCTTGGCTGCCAGGGCGGGGCCAGACGTTGGCGCTAACATCGTGGCAACCAGGCTCGTCAAGAGGAGGAGATTGAAGATGGTTTTTCGAGCGCTAGGAAGTTGATTCATGATGATTGTTCCTTGCGATATAGAAGGTTGGTAAGTTGCAGGTTGAACGTTTAAACGTTCAACGGGGGATTGGTTTTAGCCGTCCCAGTCTCCGGCGAGAGGGATGAGGCCAACGCCGCCGAATGTGAATTTCAGGTCTGGGGGGCCGAAGTCTAGGGTGTTTCGCAGGTAGAATGTGCCGTTTCGGTATACGCCCAGGGTGTCTAGGCCGTCACCGTCCCAATCGCCAGTGAGGGGGGCGACGTTCTTGAGGGAGTCGTGGGAGAGGGTGATGTCGGCGGGGCCGGTATCGTTGGTGTTGCGGAACTGGAATTCGCCGCTGGCAGGGTGATAGAGGCCGATGGTGTCCACGCCGTCGCCATCCCAGTCGCCTGTGAGGGGGATCCCGGGCACAGCGCCAAAGGGGAATTTTAAATCCGGCGGCCCAATATCCAGGCTGTTGCGCAGCAAGAATTGGCCGTTTTTGTAGATACCGACGGTATCCACGCCATCGCCATCCCAGTCCCCGGCGATGGGGACCGCGCCTTTGAGGGCGTTACTGGAGATGAGGAGGTCGGCAGGGCCAGCGTCGTTGCTGTTGCGCAGGTGGAACTCGCCGTTTAGGGGGTCAAAGAGGCCGATGGTGTCTATCCCGTCGCCGTCCCAGTCGCCGGTGAGGGGGAGGCTGTTGGGGATGTCGGGGGCGAAGGTGAAGTCGAGGTGGGGAGGGCCGGAGTCGTTGGTGTTGCGGAGTTTGAATCGGCCTGCGGAGGGGTCGTAGACGCCGATGGTGTCGGGGTTTAGGGGGTCTACGGTGTGGGATTCGGCGCCGGAACTGGCGTTGAAGTTGGCGTCGCCTGCATAGGTTGCGGTCAGGGTCCGGGTTCCTGCGGTGGGCAGGGTGAGGTCGCATTGTCCCACCGCCACGCTGGCCGCGCAGGTTGCCGCGCTCAGGCTATCCGTCACGGTGACAGTTCCCGTCGGCGTGCCGCTGCCCGGCGGGTTCGCAGTCACAGTAAAGGTCACGGTTACAACCTTACCTATCATAGAGGGGTCGGGGTTGTCGGCGGCGATGGCGGTGGTGGTGTCTGCCTGGTTGACCGTGTGAGACTCGATGCCGGAACTGCCGGTGAAGTTGGCGTCGCTCACATAGGTGGCCGTCAGGGTACGGCTTCCTGTATTGGGTAGGGTTATGTCGCATTGCCCCGCCGCCACGCTGGCCGAGCAGGTTGCCGCGCTGGCGCTGTCGGTCACGGTGACAGTTCCCGTCGGCGTGCCGCTGCCCGGTGGGTTCGTCGTCACAGTGAATTGGACCGTCACAGCCTCCCCAGCCACGGAGGGGTCGGGGGTGTCGGAGGTGATGGCGGTGGTGGTGTCGGCCTGGTTGACCGTGTGGGACTCGGTGTCGGAACTGGTGGTGAAGTTTGAGTCGCCCGCGTAGGTGGCCGTCAGCGTATGGCTTCCTGCGTTGGGCAGGGTGATGTCGCACTGCCCCGCCGCAACGCTGGCCGAGCAGGTTGCCGCGCTGAGGTTGTCGGTCACGGTGACGGTCCCTGTGGGCGTGAAGCTGCCCGGTGGGTTTGTTGTTACCGTAAATTGAATCGTCACTGACTCACCTGCCACGGAGGGATCGGGATCATCGGAGGTGATTGTGGTTATGGTATCAGAATCGATGATTTCATACGCATAAGCCGCGCCGGAATCGCAGTCGGGGTCGGAGGGGCAAGCGCCGTCCTCCAAAGGCGACCCAATTATGAGCGTATTCCCACTGACGGACACTGAAATGCCGAAGTAATCTCCAGCCTCGGCATCGGAAGCGTTAAGTTTGGCAAGTTGACCCCAGGTACCCACGCCGCCCTCATCTCGGGAGAAGACATAGGCGGAACCCGAATCACAGTCTGAGTCAAGCGGGCAGGCATCATCATCATGGTTCGCGCCAGCCACGACAATGTCACCGCTGATGGACACCGACGATCCAAATCCATCGCCGCTTTCTGTGTCGCTGCCGGTCAATTCGGCCACTAAACCCCAGTTACCCGCGCCCCCCTCATTGCGCTCGTAAACAGATACCGGGCTGCCCCCTACGACCAGGGTGTCCCCATCAAGGGAGACAGAATAAGCATAATAGCCGACAGATCCAGGAAGCAGCTTGGTCACTTCTCCCCAATTATCAGCGCCACCCTCATCTCGTTCAAACATATAGACAGCGCCGGAAGGGTCATAGGTATGATCGCCAACCACGACGGTGTCGCCGCTGACGGCCACGGAGGAACCAAAATTGCCAGCCGGGTCGCCTATTCCGGGGGTTAGTTTTACGACCTCGCCCCAATTATCATCTCCTCCGGTGTCGCGGTCGAAGATATAAGCCGCGCCGGCTGCGCCATTGAAAGGCGAACCAACAATGACTGTGTCGCCCTGGATGCTGACGGACCACCCAAAGAAATCTCCTGCCGCGCCATCGGTGGCGGTCAGTTTGACGATCTCTCCCCAATTATTTGTCCCGCCCTGGTTTCGTTCAAACAAATAGACTGCGCCGGTATCATTGTTATTCCCATAAGCCGAAACAGCGACGATGTCGCCACTGATGGACACATCGAATCCGAAGGTATCACCGGCTGCAAGATCGGAGGCGATAATTTTTCTCGCCTGTCCCCAGGCATCGCCCCCTCCCCGGTCGCGTTCAAAAATGTATGCGGCGCCGGTCAGTGGGCCTGCCAAACCATCGCCAATGGCGCCCGCCACAGCGGTGTCGCCATCAATAGCCACGGAATGACCGAGAGCTTCTCCTGCGAGAGGATTATCAGGAAGGATTTTCTGGGCCTCCGCCCAACTGGAAGCGCCGTCGAAGCGGTAGACCGCGCCGGAAGCGCAGTCGGGGTTGGAGATGCAGGCGTCATCGTCCCAAAGGGCGCCTATCATGAGAGTGTCGCCATTGACAGCTATATCGAAGCCGAACAAGTCGCCAGCCTCGGCATCAGAGGCAGTAAGTTTCGTAAGCTCTCCCCAAGTGTCAGGGCCGCCCTGGTTGCGGCCGAAAATGTAGGCTGCGCCGGAATTGGTTCCATCGTCGTCTTTATCAGGCGATCCAACTACAACCGTATCACCACTTATGGACATACGATAACCAAACCCATCTCCGAGTTCTATGTCCGAGGCGCTCAATTCGGCCACCTGACCCCAATTGTCGGAGCCACCCTGGTCGCGATAGTGCACGTAAGCCGAATTTGCCCCTCCCCTTACGGCTATAACACCTTCGAGAGCGACTGACCAGGGAAAATGTTCCATTCTGGCAACCTGTCCCCAATTATCAACCCCTCCCTGGTCGCGTTCAAATATATAAACGCCTGCATCAGGCAATTCATCATAAGCGCCAACTATAAGGGTGTCGCCACTCAGCGCGAGAGAAGCGCCAAACCCGCCTTTGGAGGAAAATATGTTATCTGGATGCGTTATTTTAACCACCTCCCCCCAGTTGTCCGAGCCACCCTGGTCGCGGGCATAGACATGGACTGAACCACCCGCATCATTCAAATGAGTTCCAACCGCTACAACGTCTCCGCTGATTGCTGCCGAATACCCAAACCACTCAGCATCCGGTTCGGCAGTTGGAGATAGCGTAGCGACCAGGCCCCAATTGTCGGCGCCGCCCTGGTCGCGTTCAAACACATATGCTAGTTCCCAACCCGCAATCACAACAACGTCCCCATCTATGGCTACGTCCCAGACGAAAACTGGGGCAGACAGTTCAGCCACCTGGCCCCAATTATCTGGGCCGCCCTGGTTCTGCATTAGGATAGATGCTGTTCCGTAAAAATTGCCGATCACCGCGGTCTCCCCATCAATAGCAATAGAACCGCCTATACCATAAGACGAAAACTCCGCGCCGGTGAGCTTGGTCTCACCGAAAAAGGGCGCGTTCGGGGTAGGGGCAGCCTCGTCGCCCAGCGTTTGGGCGATGGCTTCCCGCAGGCCGGGGGTCATTTCTGAGTTGGCGGTTGCCTCTTCAGGGGGTTTGGCTGCCAGGGCGGGTCCAGGTACCGGCGCCAGCCCAGTGGCAACCAGGCTCAGCAGGAGGATGAGATTGAATAGGGTTTTTCGAGTGTAGTGAAGACGATTCATATTCGTTGATCCTTGATGATGAGGAAGGTTGGGCAATTCAACGAGGAACTACCCACCGTCCCAGTCTCCGGCGAGAGGGATGAGGCCAACGCCGCCGAATGTGAATTTCAGGTCTGGGGGGCCGAAGTCTAGGGTGTTTCGCAGGTAGAATGTGCCGTTTCGGTATACGCCCAGGGTGTCTAGGCCGTCACCGTCCCAATCGCCAGTGAGGGGGGCGACGTTCTTGAGGGAGTCGTGGGAGAGGGTGATGTCGGCGGGGCCGGTATCGTTGGTGTTGCGGAACTGGAATTCGCCGCTGGCAGGGTGATAGAGGCCGATGGTGTCCACGCCGTCGCCATCCCAGTCGCCTGTGAGGGGGATCCCGGGCACAGCGCCAAAGGGGAATTTTAAATCCGGCGGCCCAATATCCAGGCTGTTGCGCAGCAAGAATTGGCCGTTTTTGTAGATACCGACGGTATCCACGCCATCGCCATCCCAGTCCCCGGCGAGGGGGACCGCGCCTTTGAGGGCGTTGCCGGAGATGATGACGTCGGAAGGACCAGCGTCATTGCTGTTGCGAAGGCGGAACTCGCCGTTTACCGGGTCAAAGACGCCGATGGTGTCTACGCCGTCGCCGTCCCAGTCGCCGGTGAGGGGGATGGGGTTGGTGATGCCGGTGACGAAGGTGAAATCCAGGTCGGGAGGGCCGGGGGTGTTGGAATTCCGCAGCTTGAATTGTCCAGCGGATGGATCATAGACGCCGATGGTCTCGGTGATGTCGGTGTCAATTAGAATTAGCCCAGCATCCCAAGTAACATCATTCTCCCCGGAGGCGAGGGAGAACGTGGATGTCTGGCCCGTGTCGGGGTCGGCATCGCTGTCGAGGGTGTCATCTCCACCTTGATCCTGGGGACTGATAAAGTAGCCTGCCGGGGCTGTGAAGATCAGGTAGTAATCACCCGGCGGAAGGTCGCTGAAGTTGTAGAAACCGCCGCCAGCAGTTAGGGCGCTAGCGATGAGGGTATCGCTGCTGTCGTAGAGTTGGACGGTTACGCCATCCATACCAGGTTCGCCTGAATCTTGGATTCCATCCTCGTTGAGGTCTTCCCAAACATAGTCGCCGATATTGTTGGTGGTCAACTGCTGACAAGCTGAAAACTCAGAAGTATTCCCCAGCGGATCAGTAGCGGTTGAGGTGATGTAGACTCCTTCAGGGAAAGCGACTGGGTAAGTAGTTTGAAAACTAGCATTCCCGCCAGCATCTGTAGATACGTTTATAGCCCCCAGGAAAGTTTCACCTTCCCCGTGACCGGAGGGATCGCACACGCTATTGGCGAAGAATTCCAAGCGGAAAGTTTCCAGGGCGTAGCTGTTATAGGTACCTTCAATATAGATATCCCCCCCCTGGCGGGAGGCCGCGGTGAGCTCTGGGAAGTTCTGGTAATTATTGGAGCCTTTGTCGCCGTCGCCGATGTCGTTGTTGGTTACGCCTATTCCCGTAGACCCACCCTGAGTAAGATCAATCCCAAGTTCACCGTTGGAGAAAATGCTGTTCCCCAAGATTGTATTATTTCGTGCCCAGTAGATGAGATGTACTCCCGGGCCTCCATTAAAAGCGATGATGTTTCCGGCTCCCGGGATTTTGCCGCCAATTAAATTGTTATCCGAACTACTCAGGTAAATACCATAACTAAGATTGGGCACCCCCGAAGTGCCCGCCGCATTGGTGCCGATGTAGTTGCCCTGGATCAAAACAACTTCTTCGTTAGGGTTAGAGGAAACGTAAATTCCAGTTTCATTGCCGGAAATGAGATTGCCCGCGCCGGTCGTCGCCCCGCCAATTAGCGCATTAGCGCTATTTTGTGAATTTATCCCATATTCACGATTTCCTATCGCGAATGTCCCGGTGATGTCGGTGCCAATATAATTGCCCTGGATGATGCTTTCATCCGCGCTGCCGATTTGGATGCCAGTATCATAATTTCCTGAGACCACGTTGCGGGCCGCCGAGGTAAGACCACCGATGAGGGTATTATCCGCGAGGGAAACAACAATACCCCATCTGTTCCCAACTCCCAGTGTGCCGGTGGAGTCTGTTCCGATCAGGTTACCTTGGATCGTGTTACCGTAAGAGAGCGCACCTCTGATGTAAATTCCAATCCTATCGTGTCCGGAGATCAAGTTACCTGCCCCAGGAGTCATACCGCCGATCAGATTGTTGGGGGAATCTAAGATGTAAATGCCCCAATCTCCTCCCAGTCTCACTGCGCCGCGATAGGAAGTGCCGATATAGTTTCCTTGAATCACGTTGTTGCCATCGCCGGTGATCTTAATAGCGCTGTCATCAAATCGATGGATGATCAGACCGCGGATGGTACTGTCACCGGCAATGATGGTTAAGCCATCGCTCTCCTCCCCAGTCAAGATACCATCCAGCACGACGATGGGTGTTCCGGCATAACCCGGTTGGGTGGAGCCGTCTATGATGACCGGTTGGGTGATTGTGGGCAGGCTGCTCCAGGGCATGATGATATGGGGCGCGCCGCCGGGGAGATTGAAGGCAATGATGTTTGGGTAGTTCTCAAAAGCATTAGCTTCTTCTATGGCGGCCCGGAGGGTGCAGTATCCTCCTCCATTATCACAGACACCGTCTCCGGGGTTGCTGTCGCTGCCATCGCCGGAGGAATTGACCGTGAAAGTAACGGCTGGAGAGGTGGCAGTTGGGGTTGGGGTTGCGGTGGGGGTATCTGAAGGAGTGGGAGTATCTGAAGGAGTGGGGGAATCTAAGGGTGAAAGAGTACCGGTAGGCGTGGTGGTGCCGGCAGGCGGGTTGTATGGCGTGGCTGTATCCGTAGACGTGGCTGCGGCTCCAGGAGGGAGCGGGATAGCCTGGATACCGGCGCTAGAATTCACGTAGAGCATGGTTCCGGCGGCATTGGCGCGCGCCACGCCTGCAAAGCCTATCAAGGGATAGTTGAACACTTCGGGATACGAAGGATCCGTGGCGTCAAAGGCATAAATGTGATTCCCACTGCTGACGATGATCCAATCCTGCGCGGCCACGTATTCGATCTCCCTGCCGCTGGGGCTAAAGCTGCCCAGGGGGGAAAGGTCTTCAGTCCACACCTCTCCGCGAGAGGAAAAGACCGCGCTGCCATCCGGGATGATGGCGAGAGCCTTGCTGTTCGTGTTGTTGTGGGTGACGTTATCCATAAAATTCGGTGAATCAGTGCTTACGTCTATGCGCCATATTCTTGGGGATCTCCCTGCCCAGCCGCTGATTGAAGCGCTCATATAGAGGGTGTTGTTGTCGCTGGTGATCGCCAATCGGGGATTATCACCGCTGGCCATAAGATAATACCTTGTAGTGATAAATTCCCGGGTCACAGTGTCATAAACATCGATGATATTGGCTTCGTTGCCGGCAACATACATTCGCCCGGTTCGACCGTAAACCAGATCATAGGCATGGGATTTGAGCGCCCTTCCGTCAATGGCGAGGGTATCCAGATCTATAAATACGATGAAGTGCCCGCCATTGAGCGCCACGGCCAATTCATTTCCATCGGGACTGATGTCAATGCCCATGGGATGGACGCCCTCCTCCAGATCAATGCGCTTTATCACCTGCAAGGTGCTCAGGGAGATAACGTCAATCTTATCCCCGCCGGTATCGGAGCCGTATAACAAGCCGCGGGCTTCATCGAGGATGAGATCAAAGTAGGTTGCGGGGGTTGAGTCAAGGGTTGTGGTGGGCGTGGGGGTGATGGGATTGACCGGCGGTAAGGGCACAGCTTCGATGCCGGCGCTGGTGTTCACGTAGAGCATGGTTCCGGCGGCGTTGGCCCGCGCCACCCCCGCTGTACCACTGAGGGTGTAGTGAAAGGCTACCGGATAGAAGATATCAGTGGTATCTATGGCGGTGATCTGTGAGCCATTGCTGACTATCGCCCATTGGTGGGCGGGGACATACTCAATATGGCTGCCTCCGGGAGTAAATCCCCCTAGTTCACTAAGATCCTCGGTGAAGGCATCTCCATTGGCAGTGAAAACTGCATTTCCATCCGTAGTAGATGGAATTCTGTCCTGAGATATGATATTAAGATAAGTAGATTCGACTGCTGTTGGCAAATCTGTACTGACGTCCCATTTGACTATTTGTTGATTCGTCGCATAACCCCCTGTTACAGTCATATAGATCGAGTTGCGATCCTCAGAGATCAACAAAGGCCCTGTTGATTCATAGCCCGTGGATCTGACATTAATCTCTTCCCTGGTATCGGTGTCGAATACGTGGAAGCCATTGGGATCATTATCTTTGATGGCGTATAACCTGCCCACCCGTCCATAGACCACATCGAACGGGTGAGATTTCCAGCTATGCTCGGTCGTGCCGGAAACCCAGGCGAAGTCATCAATGGTTCGGGTGTTCAAGTCAATGAAGGCGATCTTGCTATCCCCGCTCAAAGCCACGGCCAATTCAACGCCATCGGGGCTGAGGTCTATACCTTTTGGTTTGGCCAAAGGGCCGAGGTAGACCCAGTCAATCACCTCCAGGGTAGCCAAGGAAATCACGTCAATTTTATTGCCTTCAGTATCAGAGCCATACAACAAACCCCGAGCATCGTCAAGGACCAGATCGAAATACATGATCTCTGGATTGGAATCGAGGGTGTTGGTGTGGGTGGGGGTAAGGGGGTCGGGCGGTGGAATCGGCACCGCTTGCATCCCCGCGCTGGTGCTTACGAAGAGGATGGTCCCGGAGGCGTTAGCCCGCGCCACCCCAGCGGTTCCCGGCAATGTGTAGTGAAAGACCACCGGGTAAAGGTAATCGGCGGCGTCAAAGGCGGTGATCTGGTTTCCATTGCTGACGATGAACCAATCCTGAACGGGAACGTATTCGATCTGATCCCCCACCGGCGTGAAAACGCCAAGCTGAGTGGACATATCGGCTGTCCAAACCTCGCCTCCACTGGAGAAAAGGGCGCTATCATCTGGTGAGAGTACGAGAGAATGAGCAGGTAAGGGAGTATTATTCACCCGCGTAGGGGTATCGGCGCTGATATCGAAGATTTCAACTTTTGGTCTGGAACTGTAATCTTGAAGAGCATAAAGGGTATTATGGTCCTGTGTAATGGTCAAATGAATTCGACTACCGATACCGCGATAATAGCCCACATCTTCACGGGTGACTGTGTCAAAGACATATAATCTTTCTCGGGTGTCGTACGCTACGTAGAGACGGCCGGGACGGCCATAAACTAAATCGTGGGGGTTGCCTCCCTCGAATGTCGCATCCACTGGCGAAAATATGAAACCATCAATGGTGAGGGTGTTCAAGTTGATGAAAGCGATTTTTCGATTGTTATGCAGGGCGACGGCCAGTTCGTCCCCATCGGGGCTGATATCTATGCCGGTAGGTTCTGAGATAGTTCCTACGTCTACAAAGGCGACCACCTCCAGCGTGGTCATCGAGATCACGTCAATCCTGCCGCCTTCCATGTAGGAGCCGTAAAGCACGCCCCGATCCTGGTCAATGATCAAATCATAATACTGATATACCGGCGCGGGATCAAGGGTGGGAGTCGGGGTAGGAGTCCGGACGCTGGTGGGCGGCATGGGAAAGGACTCGACTCCGTAGTTGGTGCTGACGTACAGCATGGTTCCGGCCGCGTTGGGGCGGGCGACTCCGGCGGTGCCGGAGAGCGAGTAACTGAAGACGAGGGGGTCGAGAACTTCGGGGGCCTCAAAGGGCCGCACTTCGATTCGATCGCTGACGATCACCCAATCATGTGCGGAGTCGGAGACGATTTCACTGCCATCGGCGTCAAAATTACCCAGCCATGAGGTGAGGTCTCCGGCCCAGGCTTGTCCCTTCGTGTTGAAGATGGTATTTCCATCGGGTGTAGTTGCTATGACGCAGGGTCTATGACAAATGGTATTGACATTGATAACTTCAATGGGAACATCTGTGGTTATATCAAAGCGGAATATTTCATAACTACTTACGGCAGTTTGGTTTGTAAAAAGAGTGTTTTGATCCTCCGTAATCGCCAGACGTGATTCATCATTGGCACGAAACCCTGACCCGGACACGCCTACTTCTTGCTTAGTGCCGGTATCAATAACGTGGATAAAGCCATTCGGTCTATTAAGCTTATCTTCCAGGCCCAGCGCGTAAAGACGACCGGGGCGCCCATAAAGAACATCAATAGGCGTGTTTCCAGAAGATAAAGTAGCGAAACTGTCAATGACGAGCGTATTGAGATTCAGGAAGGCGATCCTTTTATCGCCATGGAGGGCTATGGCTAGTTCATTTCCATCTGGGCTGAGGTCGAGGCCCATTGGCTCTCCGGCAGCGCCCATGTCTATCAAGTCAATAGTATCGAGGACTTGCAGCGTCTGGAGAGATACAACTTCTATATAGCTCTCATTCCTTTTGGACCCGTAGAGGACATTACGGGCTTCATCAATAACCATGTCGTAATATTCTGGGGGAGGTAATTCCAGTCCAAAGAATTGGCGAATTATGGGGGAATTGCCCGCATAGGCAATTATGGGCAAGAGAACGAGAACTACTGCCAGCGCCCCAAACAATGAACGCGGCAATATTTTTGGATTACGGTGGAGAGATTTCATATCCTACTCCTTGTGTGAAGCAAATGTAGTTCTGTTTGTACAAATATATCATAAAATTGTGATAAATACAACAATCCAATACGCACGCCAGTCTATACTTGCATAACTGCAAGCCAGAGCCATCCGACAGGGAATATCGCTCCCCGGCGATGGCCTAACCGCGATATAATCTAGACGCTACATGTCGCCATTATGTTCCTCGCGGGGTGATGGCCCAAGCAGTTCACGCAGAGGCATCCATTACCCCTCCCCTATCTATCTATTCACTTGCTGCCTGGTCGCCCAATACACTACAGACACCCATGAGCGCAACAGAAGAGATCAAAGCCCGGCTGGACATCCTGGACATCGTCTCGGAGACGGTCCAGCTTAAGCGTTCGGGGAAGAGCTATTCCGGCTTCTGCCCCTTCCATCCCAACACGCGCACGCCCGCCTTCGTGGTCTTCCCGGATACGGGCACCTGGCGCTGCTTTGGGCAGTGCTCGGAGGGCGGCGACATCTTCAAATACGTGATGAAGCGGGAGGGCTGGGACTTCCCGGAGGCGCTGCGCCAATTGGCGGAGAAAGCGGGGGTGCAGCTCAAGCCGCAGACTCCCCAGGAGAAAGCCCGGCGGGAAGAGCACGACCACCTGCGCGACCTGCTGGAAGAGGCGGTCATCTATTATCGAAACAATCTGGTCAACACCCCTGCGGGGAAGGAAGCCCTGGAGTATTTCCGCCAGCGCGGCTTGAGCGACCAAACCATCGAATCCTTTGGCCTGGGCTACGCGCCCAACAGTTGGGAGGCGGCTTTCAACCACTTCAAAGGCAAAGGGGCGAACGTCGAACATCTGGTGGCCTGCGGGATAGTCTCGGAGCGGGATTCGGGCGGGTTTTACGACCGTTTCCGCAACCGGCTGATGTTCCCGATTCGTGACGGGCGGGGGCGCATGGCCGGGTTTGGGGCCAGAATCCTGGATCCGGAGGATGTGCCCAAGTATCTCAATACGCCCCAGACCGACATTTTTGACAAGGGCAGCCTGCTCTACGGGTTGGATAAGGCCCGCAAGGCCATCCGCGCCGCCGACCAGGCCGTCATTGTGGAAGGTTACATGGGCGTCATCGTCCCTCACCAGGCGGGGTTCACCAACCTGGTCGCGCCCATGGGAACCGCATTGACCGAACAACAACTGCGCGCTCTCAAACGCCTGACCAAGCGCATCGTGCTGGCGTTGGACGCCGACGCAGCCGGAGGCCAGGCCACCCTGCGGGGCCTCCAGGTGGCGCGGGAGACCATGGACCGAAGCGCAGACCCGGTCTTCGACGCCCGCGGGCTGGTGCGCCACGAAGGCCGCCTGCAGGCCGACATTCGGGTCACCACTCTGCCAAAGGGTTTGGATCCTGACGATGTGGTCAACCGGGACCCGGAGGAATGGGCCAGCATCCTGGAAAACGCCAAGCCCACCGTCGTTCACGTGATGGAGACTCTGGCGGCGGGCCGCGACCTGGAAGACGCCAAAGTGAAAACCGAGATCGCCGCACAAGTATTGCCCTTGATCGAGGATGTGCCCAACCCCATCGAGCGGGAGGATTACCGCCAGAAGTTAGCCCGTCTGCTCCGGGTGGATGAGCGCACGCTGCAATCGATTCGCCCGGCGCGGCGCAGGCGCAGACGCAGAGCGCAAACTAAACTTGAACAAGATTCCACAAAACATTATGATTCCACTATCGAACAAATAATAAAAACAAAAGGCGAAAAGAGAATAGCTTTTGTATTAGGTATCATTATGCGCCGTCCTGAACTACTTTATCAAATGGATAGGGTGTTAAAAGAAATTGGCTTGGAAAGCTTATCACCCCAAGATTTCAACAGAATCGACTATCAAACTATATTCCATCTAAGTCGTGAATCACTAAATCAAGATTATACAGAACCGTTAAATTATGTTTTAAACCATTTGCCAAAAGAATTATTAGATTTTGCTGATGATCTTCTATATAAAACTGAAATAGATGATCCCAATAGCGACAAAGTAGTTAGAGATATTTCTTTTGCCGTACTGGAACATCGTCAAAATCTAATTATTGAGAATAATAATCAACTAATGTTTTTACTAGAGGAATCTAAAAATCAAGGTGATCTAAAAGAATCTCAGTATAGCGAAATGGTATATAGAAACAATCAATTACTTTTAAAGATTCAAAAAGCATTAAAAAAATCAAGTAAAA
>CBDUUP010000072.1:0-14537 GCA_965370435.1 uncultured Anaerolineales bacterium
GGGGGTGGCGGATAACATGGTTACTTGTAAGGGCGCACTGAGGTGCGCCCTTTTTATTTTGATAGAATAGGGGTCTATGGATGAAAAACACCCTTCTCTTGGCACGCGCATCCACGTTGTCGGCACGTCTGGCTCCGGGAAGACGACGCTTGCAAGCCGTATTGCCGGGTTGCTGGAGATTCCCCACGTCGAGCTGGACGCCCTGCACTGGGGGCCGGATTGGGCCATGCCGGAGTTGGAGGCGTTCCGGGAGAAGGTGGCCGAGGCGGTCAAGGGGGAGGCCTGGGTGGTGGACGGGAATTACAGCAAGGTACGGGATATCGTCTGGGCGAAGGCCGACACCGTGATATGGTTGGATTATTCTTTACCGTTGGTCTTCTGGCGAGTATTATGGCGCACCCTACGGCGCAGCTTGACCGGGGAGGAACTCTGGAATGGCAACCGGGAGAGCATGAAAGATGCCCTGTTTTCTAAGGATTCGGTCCTCTGGTATTCGGTCAAGTCCTTCAAACGGCTCAGGCGGAGGTACTCGGTGCTGTTCCTGCAGCCGGAATTTGGGCATATTCGGTTTATGCGTTTGTTTTCGCCGGGAGAGGAGAGGGAATTATTATAGAGGCTATAAGGAGAGACGCCCCGCCGGGGCGTCTCTACAAGTTTGTTTTCGTTGTACAATTATCGTATATGGTTATCGTAAGGAGTCCCCATGCGCCTTGAAGACATCAATTGGATGGACGTTGAAAAATATTTAGAGAAAGACGACCGGCTGATCCTGGTCTGGGGGGCCTGCGAGCAGCACGGTTATCTCAGCCTGCTGACCGATGTCAAGATCCCCCTTGCGCTGGCCGACGCCGCCGCCAAGCAGACCGGGGCGCTGGTAGGGCCGCCGCTGAACTTTGGGGCCTCGCCTTATTTTGAAGCCTACCCAGGTTCGATCTCCATCCGCTCGGCCACCTTACTGGCCTTCACCGAGGATGTGGTGCGTTCGGCGTACCGGCAAGGATTCCGGCGGATCATGTTTCTCAATGGGCATGGCGGCAACGCCGCGGCGCGCACCCTGCTCTACGAATTAGCCAATGCCCTGCCCGGTCTGCGGGCCGTCTGGTATAGCTGGTGGCAGGCGCCCAGTGTGCGCACTATCGCTGAGAACCACAGCCTGGAACCCGGCCACGGCAACTGGCTGGAGGCTTTCCCTTTCACCAAGGTGGCCGACCTGCCCAAGAAATCCAAGCTCTTCCCCAAGGAGAGTGTTATCGCCGACGCTGACCACGTGCGCCAAGTCTTCGGAGACGGGAGTTTCGGCGGGCAGTACGAGGCTGACGATGCGGTGATGGATGAGATCTTCGATGCAGCATTGAAGGACATTTTGAATTTGCTTCGGTTCGAATAGAATAGGACGCTGATTTACGCTGCCTGCGGACGCTGATTCTTTTTGTTTTTATCAGCGAAAATCAGCGTGAATCTGCGTCCCAATAAGGTTTGAGTATGAAAAATATCCAATGGAAGCGCATCCTCAAAATGGCGGCCATCAGCCTGATTTTCCTCACCATCGTCGGTGATTTGATCGTCGCCTATGGGTATGTGTATTTCCTCACCCACGTCCCCTGCCCGCGGGATCGCGCCTACGCCAAACATTTACCAACCCCGGAAGAACACTTCGTCCAAACCCACGACCAGCGCACTTTGAAGGTCTGGTATTACCCTTCCCAGAATGGGGCGGCGGTGATCGCCCTGGATGGGATGGGTGGCTCTCTGGGGAGCGGTCTGCCCCTGGTAGGGCCTCTGATCGAGGCGGGGTACGGGGTGCTGCAAATTGACAGCCGGATGTGCGCGGACCCTCCGGCCCCGGTGACTCTGGGGTATTACGAGTCTTTCGATGCGGAGGCTGGGCTGGCCTTCCTGCTGGACCGACCGGAGGTGGACCCGGAGCGCATCGGCATTTACGGATTCTCGATGGGCGGGGCGGCTGCCATCCAGGCCGCGGCCCGCAGCCCGGAGATCGTTGCGGTGTTGGCCGAGGGGGGCTATTTCAACCTGGGCTTGGATTTTATGGACGCCGACCGGGATCCATCTCCATTGATGCTGCCTTTCCTCTATACGGTGGCGGGTATGTTCAGATTGCAAACCGGGGTCAATCCCTGGGACAGCGACCCCATCGGCGACCTGCCCAGCATCAGCCCCCGTCCGGTGTTTTTGATCTATGGCGACGGGGAAATCGCCAACGGGCGCGGCAGGGAGCAATATGAGGCTGCCCTGGAACCCAAGACCCTGTGGGTGGTCCCCGGCGGCACGCATGGCACCAATCACCTGGCCGCGCCGGAGGAATATGACCGGCGGGTTTTGGAATTCTTTAAGGAGACGCTGGGAGAGTGAACAATTGAACCGTATGAACCTTCTGCAGGATCAAAACCTGCGGGAGGTTGCTCATGTCCCCCTTTGACCAAAGCCGTGAGTTGGCGTACAATGGAATGTGGAACTATCAATATCTTATCTTCCCAAAAAGGTGAACTATGAATCCAATGGAAAAGCAAGTCATCCTCGCCGATAAAGCGCCCCAGGCCCTGGGCCCCTACTCCGCCGGGATACGGGTGGGGAATCTGGTCTTCACCGCCGGGCAGTTGGGGATGGCCCGCGAGACCGGAGAATTGGTCCCCGGCGGCATCGAAGCCGAGACCCGGCAAGCCCTGCTCAACTTGCAGAACGTGTTGGAATCGGCGGGGTCTTCGCTGGAGAATGTGGTCAAGACCACCGTCTTCTTGCGGGACATCGCTGACTTCGCCAAGATGAACGGCGTGTACGCCGAATTCTTCACCGAGAAATTCCCCGCTCGCTCGACAGTGCAGGTGGCGGCTCTGCCCAAGGGCGCCGCGGTGGAGATCGAAATGGTGGCCGTCGTCGCTCCATCAGGAGACTGAGGTATTATGGCTGGCGAACTGATCTTGCTGGTGGATGACGAGCCGAACATCATCGAACTGGCGAAGATGTACCTGGAGCAGGACGGCTTCAAGGTGGATTCAGTTGGGGATGGATTGGCGGCGTTGGAGGCCGCGGGCCGCCTGCGTCCGGCGCTGATCGTCTTGGATTTGATGCTGCCAGAGTTGGACGGCTTCGAGGTTTGCCGCCGCTTACGGGCGGACAACAACCAGGTGCCGATTTTAATGCTCACTGCCCGCGATGAGGACGTAGACAAGATCGTGGGGCTGGAACTGGGGGCCGACGATTACATGACCAAGCCATTCAACCCCCGGGTGCTGGTGGCGCATGTCAAGGCTATCCTGCGGCGCAGCGACCGAGCCACCGAATCCACCGCTCCCATCCACCTGGGTAATCTGGTGATTGATCCCGCTCGCCGGGAAGTGACGGTGGAGGGCCAGCCGATAGACCTGCGAACCCAGGAGTTTGAACTGCTGCTCACTCTGGTGGAGAATAAGGGATTTGTGCTGATGCGGGAGAGGCTGCTTCAGTTAGCCTGGGGATACGATTTCTTCGGCCAGACCCGCACCGTAGACGTCCACATCGCCCACCTGCGCAAGAAATTGGCCGACAGCTCGGTGCGGATCGAGACCGTCACCGGCGTGGGCTATAAATTGGTAGTTTGATGTTCTCATCCTTGCGCGCCCGGCTTTGGTTGACCTATGCTCTGGTGGTGGGATTGATCCTGGTCTTTGTCGCCGTATGGGTGATTTTTTTGGCGCGCACGCCCGTGTTGGGGGAAGCCAACCAAAAATTACGCATTGCTTTGGCCGCTTTGCACCGAGGCGCAACCTTGGCCGAACCGACCCCCGAACGGATGAAAACGGTAGCCCTCCGCATAGATGAGGAGTTCGACGTTCGAGTTCTCCTCATGAGGAAAGAGGAGGGCATTTTCTTCGATACCCAGGCCGAGATTTCGTCCGCGTTCCTGTTACCGCCGCCTCCCCCTTCTCCTCCTCAAGATGAAGAACGTCCCCCCACCCAATTCCTTCAGGATAAGGACGGGGATAGTTGGATGTACCTCTCCAGGCCCATAGTGGACGAGATGGTCTTGATGGTTGCGACCCCGCGGCCCCGCCTGCAGGTGCTCACTTTGCTCCGGGGCGATCTGTTCCGTCCGCTGTTGTGGACCGGACTCGTGGCGTTGTTGTTTTCGCTGCTTCTGGCGTTTCTAATGTCTCGCTGGGTGGCCGCGCCGTTGCACCGGATGGCCCGGTCGGCGAGAACCGTGGCGAAAGGGATGTACCGGCCCATCCCTTTGGAAGGCCCTGACGAAGTGCGTTCCCTGGCCCGGACCCTCAATGAGATGAGCAGCCGGGTGCAGTCCAGCCAGCAATCACAGCGTGACTTCGTCGCCAATGTCTCTCACGAGTTGAAGACCCCGCTGACCTCCATCCAGGGCTTTGCCCAGGCGATCCTGGATGGGACCGCGGATACGCCTCTAGAGCGCCAGAAAGCGGCGCAAGTGGTTTATGATGAGGCCGGACGGATGCACCGTCTGGTGCTGGACCTGCTCGACCTGGCCCGCCTGGATGCGGGCACCGCCGACCTGGAACTGGCCGAATGCGACTTGTCGCTTTTGCTGCGGGCTACGGTGGAGAAGTTTGCCCCCCAGGCCGCCCAGGCCAAGATCAAGCTGACAAGTCAGATTGACACCCTGCCCAGCTTCATCGGCGCGGGCGACCGTTTGGCCCAGGTCTTCACCAATCTGGTGGATAACGCCCTCAAACATACGCCCTCCGGCGGGGAGGTGTCGGTCCGGGCTATCCATAATTCCGGCTGGATGGAGGTCTCGGTGGCCGACTCTGGATCGGGCATCCCTCCGGAGGAACTCGACCGCATCTTTGAGCGTTTCTATCAAATGGACAAGGCTCGCAGCGGGGGCGCAGGCCGCGGGGTGGGTCTGGGGCTGGCCATCGCCCGGCAGATCGTCCAGGCGCATGGCGGCGCGATTTCCGCCACCAGCCAGGTTGGACAAGGCAGCGTTTTCATGGTAAAACTGCCCGTCGCTCGTTCTGATGATACGACTTTGATCACGAAAAGGAAAAAATGAAAAGGTAACTAGATAATCAGATAATTAGGAATCAGGTGGTTGAAATTCCATCCCTAATTACCTTGTTGCCTGGTTGCCTGATCCCCTAATATACTACTCCCATGCCCCGCGTTTCAATTATCGTCCCATGTTACAATGAGCAGGATACCATAGTCCTTCTGTTGGACGCGCTTTACGCGCAAGATTACGACCATCAGGAGATGGAAGTCATCATCGCGGATGGACAGTCCACCGACCGGACCCGCGAGAAAATTGTTGAATTCACTCCAGCTCATCCCGACTTTGATGTAAAAGTGATTGATAACCCCGCCCGAATCATCCCGGCCGGTCTGAACCGAGCCATTGAAGCCGCCGGGGGAGAGATCATCGTGCGGCTGGACGCCCATTCAGCGCCCCGCCCGGATTACGTGTCGCGTTGCGTCGCAGGTCTGGAAGGCGGGTTGGGCCAGAACGTCGGCGGGGTGTGGGATATTCAGCCCCGCGGGGAAGGCTGGCAAGCCCAGTCCATCGCCGCAGCGGCGTCGCACCCTTTCGGCGTGGGAGATGCCCTCTATCGTTACAGCGAACGCGCCCAGGCGGTAGACACCGTCCCTTTCGGCGCATTCCGCCGGGAATTGATCGAAAAGATCGGCAATTACAACGAAAATTTGTTGGCCAACGAAGATTATGAATTCAACCTCCGGGTGCGGCAATCGGGCGGCACGGTTTGGTTAGACCCGGCCATCCGTTCGATCTATTACGCCCGCCCTACGTTCCGCCAGTTGGCCCGGCAATATTGGGGTTATGGATATTGGAAAGTTCAAATGCTGCGCCATAATCTGACTTCTATCCGCTTGCGGCAGGCAGCGCCTCCCCTGTTTGTCCTGGGTATATTATTAGGCGGTGTGTTGGCCTTCTGGTTTCCCTGGATATTGGGTTTGGGAATCGCCGGTTATTTGGTAATATTAACCATCGCGAGCGTGGACTTAGTTGCGCGCAAGCGGAATCTGGTTTTGCTCTGGGGCGTTCCTCTGGCGATGGCGACTATGCACATTAGCTATGGGGGCGCATTTTTATGGAGTTTGCTTATTTTGATGATCCCTGGCCGGTGAGCGCTTTTTAGCTGCCGGTCTCCGTACTCAGTGAAACCAATATGACCTATCGCAAAAGAAAAGACCAAAGGACTTATCCCTGGCGATTGCGTTTAGGGGAACGCCAAACGCTCATTTTTGTTGGCGACGTAATCGCCACCCTATTGGCTTTATTGATCGGCCATTATTTCTGGGTTCAAGGCCCTGATTGGATGGAGCCAACGCTGAAGTTTTTGCGAAATAGTCCGCCGACCTGGTATTTGTTTCTCCCTATTGTGTGGCTGATCCTTTTGGTTGATATCTACGATTTGAATAGGGCCAGTGACTGGAAAGCGACCATAAAGAGCATTAGTATCGCCGCGATCGTGGGGTTATTCATCTACATGGTGGTGTATTTCACCTCTGAACCACGTTCGCTGCCTCGCCGGGGAGTAGCCATTTTCTTGTTATCTACCTCGATGTTGACCCTCACGTGGCGTTTGTTTTATATCCGGGTTTTCACTACCCCAGAATTCCTGAGGAGGGTATTGTTGGTGGGGGCGGGAGTCACCGGGCAAGCGCTGTTGAAGGTCTATAACGAACTTATACCGCCGCCTTTTTATTTGATTGGCATGATAGATGATGATCCCGGTATAGTGGGCGATGAGGTTGGAGACTATAAGGTGCTGGGGAATAGTGAACGACTGTTAGAGATCATCGCGGAGGAAAGTATCTCCGATATCATCGTCGCCATTTCGGGGAAGATGGGCAGTCCCATGTTCCGTGCGCTGCTGGATGCTCAGGAACAAGGGGTGGAAATCACGCGGATGCCGGTCGCTTATGAGGAATTGCTGGGCCGGGTGCCCATCCATTTCTTGGAAGCCGATTGGTTATTGCGTTCGTTCGTGGATGAAGCCCGGGTTAGCGGTTTCTATCAGTTAGGGAAAAGGTTGATGGATGTAGCCGGGGGGTTGGTGGGTGTGCTGATCTTGATCCCCCTTTTCCCTTTTGTGGCCCTGGCCATAGCCCTTGAGTCTGGCTTCCCGGTGGTATTTTTCCAGACTCGAACCGGGCGGGGCGGGCGGCCTTATACGATTATCAAGTTTCGCACCATGCGAAAAGCGGATGAAAGGGAAAATGATGCGCTGTTCACCCAGAAAGACGATGAACGTACCACCAAGGTGGGGAAGTTTTTACGGAAATCTCACCTTGACGAGTGGCCTCAATTCATCAACGTGTTGAAGGGGGAGATGAGCGTGGTGGGGCCGCGACCGGAAGTTCCTGAATTGGTGGAGATATACCAGGAGGCGATCCCCTTCTTCAGAGCGCGTTTGTTGGTCAAACCGGGGATCGCAGGATGGGCGCAAGTGAACCAGAACTACGCGGCGACGATAAAGGAGTACGGCACAAAATTGGAATATGACCTCTTTTATATCAAGAACCGCAACTTGCTTTTGGATATTCTGGTCATATTGCGAACCTTTGGGACTATCTTTGGTTTCCGAGGAAGGTGACCATGACGGTTAGCCTGGTTACCGGCGGCGCCGGATTTATTGGCTCGCACCTGACCCACGCGTTGTTAGCGCGGGGCGACCAGGTGCGGGTATTGGATAATTTCTCGACCGGCAAAAGGGAAAATCTAAATTCCAACCCTAATCTTGAAATTCTGGAAGGGGACTTACGAGATCAAGCTCAGGTGGCCGACGCGGTGCGGGGAGTGGACCTGGTCTTCCATCATGCGGCATTTATCTCGGTGCCGCTTTCCATGCAAGACCCCCAAACCTGCCTGGAGGTGAACGTGGAGGGGACTTCCAATTTATTGGAAGCGGCCCGGAAGGCCGGTGTGCGGCAGGTAGTGTTGGCTTCCAGCGCGGCGGTGTATGGGGATGCGGATTCCATCCCCTTGAAAGAGGATACCCCTCTGGGCGCGCTCTCCCCCTACGCGGCCTCCAAACAAATGAACGAGGTCTACGCCGGACTGTACACCCGCGCTTTTGATCTTCCAGTGATAGCTTTGCGCTACTTTAACGTTTATGGCCCTCGCCAGTCTCCCCAATCGGATTATGCCGCCGTGATCCCCATTTGGGCGCGGCGGATGCTGGATGGGGAGCCGCCGTTGGTGTATGGCGATGGCGGCCAGGGGCGAGATTTTATTTACGTTGAAGACGTGGTGCGGGCCAACCTTCTGGCGACGGAAAACACACCCGCGCCAGGGCAGGTGTTCAATATTTGCGGCGGGCAGGAGATAAGTTTGCTGGACCTTCTGGATGTCTTGGAAGAATTGATACCCAACGCGCCGTCCCGAGAGTTCGCTCCGCCGAGAGCCGGGGATATATACCGCTCGGTTGGAGACGCCTCCCGCGCCGCGGCGGTTCTGGGCTTCAAGGCGCAGACCAACCTGGTGGATGGATTGGCCCAAGTGGTCGCCTGGATGCGTTCATGAAGCGAGATTCCCACATCCGCAACCGGTTCATCCTGGGGGCTGATCTGGTATTGATCCTGCTCACCGTCTTGCTCAGTTTCGTTTTGCGCCTGGAGCTGGTCGTGTTCTGGGTGGATTATAGGTTCCCCGCATTCCTGATGGCGATGGTGGCGCTGGTGATAAAGCCGTTGGTTTACTATTATTTTGGGTTGTACCGCCGCTTGTGGATCTATGCCAGCATCCAGGAATTGAGGGTCATCACTGTGGCGGTAACGGTCGCTTCAGGGCTGGTAACGGCGGTGACTTATGGGTTGTGGACCTGGGGGGCTTTTGGGGGCTTCCCCCGCAGCGTGTGGGCTATTGATTGGCTGCTCTCTTTGTTGATGGTGGGGGGGCTGCGCTTTTCTATTCGTATGCTCACCGATGTCCAGGCCGCTTCTCGGCCCAGGCGCGGCCAGGTGCGGCGGTTGCTGGTGGTGGGGGCGGGTGACGCCGGCGCGTTGGTGGTGCGGGAGATGCAGAAGTCCCGCCAGGTGAATTTGCTGCCGGTGGGTTTTCTGGATGATGACCCCGCCAAGCAAGGCCACCGGATCTATGACGTGCCCGTTTTGGGCGTCTTGGATGAATTGACCGAGGTGGTGAAATTTCACCAGGTGAATGAGGTCATTATCGCCATACCCAGCGCGCCGGGTTCAGTGGTGCGCTTGGTGGCGGATGCCTGCCGGAAGATAGGCGTTCCCTTCCGCACCATACCGGGGCTGGACGATTTGATCGGCGGGCGGGTGAAGGTCAACCGGCTGCGGGAGGTGGAAATCACCGACCTGCTGCGCCGGGAACCGGCCCGTATTGACGACCAGTTGGTCGGCGAGAGCCTGATCGGGAAGCATGTGTTGATCACCGGGGCGGGAGGCTCCATCGGAGGGGAATTATGCCGCCAGGTAGCGCGCCGGGAACCGGCGGGACTGGTATTGTTGGGGCACGGCGAGAATAGCATCTTTGAGGTCTTGCTGGAGATGAAGGATATTTTCCCTTCTTTGCCGATGCACCCGGTCATTGCGGATATCCGCGATTTGAGCCGCCTTCAGGCGGTGTTTGACCGCCACCGGCCGGAGATGGTGTTCCACGCCGCGGCTCATAAGCATGTCCCACTGATGGAGGTGAACGTGGAGGAGGCGGTGACCAACAATGTGCTGGGCACCCGCAACGTGATCGCTGCGGCCCAAGAGGGAGAAGTTGAGCGGCTGGTGATGATCACCACCGATAAAGCCATCCGGCCCTCCACCGTGATGGGAGCCACCAAACGGATCGCCGAGATGCTGGTGTTGGATGCGGCCCGGCGTTCGGGGGAATCCTATTCCGTGGTGCGTTTCGGCAACGTGCTGGGGAGCCGGGGAAGCGTTGTGCCTCGATTCAAGCGGCAGATCGCCAATGGCGGGCCGGTCACTATCACCCACCCGGACATGGAGCGTTATTTTATGACCATCCCGGAGGCCGTCCACCTGGTCTTGCAGGCTTCGGCCATGGGGCAAGGCGGGGAGGTGTTCGTTCTAAAAATGGGCGAACAGGTGCGTATTTTGAACATGGCCGAGGATCTGATCCGCCTCTCCGGGTTGGAGCCGGGCGTGGATATTGAGATCGTCTACACCGGCATCCGCCCCGGCGAAAAGTTGAGCGAAGACCTCTGGGAGGAGACCGCCGAGTACCAGGAGACCGCTCACCCGGATGTGATGCGCCAGACCAATGAGGAGTTCCTCAGCGGCCAGGATTTAGATAAGGCGGTGGATGACATGATCAGATTGGCCGGGGAGGGCGACTCTCAGGCTATCGTAGACCTGCTGGACGCGTTGATTCCCGGCGCTATGGTCCGCAGCACCCCGCCGATGGATTTTTCGTCATTGATTTGATTTGTGCGTGAATAGTGAATGGAGATTGGATAATGGTGGGTAGGAAAATGGATATCTTTTTGAGAAATTCTCGGATACCTTATCACCGATCTCATTGCTTCAACTCACTATTCTCAAATATCTAATATCGAATATCTATTATCAATCATGCCAAAAGTCACACTCACCGAATGGAAAGCGTTTCTCGCCGGGAAGCCTCAGGCCCATCTGCTGCAAACCGCGGAATGGGGGGAGTTGAAGGCGGCTTTTGGCTGGGAGGCGGCCTGGGTGGTTGCGGGAAATGCGGGCGCGGGAAATGCGGGCGCGCAAGTGTTGTTCCGGCGGCTGCCGTTGGGACTGACTATCGCTTACATCCCGAAAAGCCCGATGGGGGAGGATTGGGGAGCTTTGTGGCCGGAGGTTGAGGCGTTGTGCCGCAGCCGGGGGGCGGTCTTCTTGAAGGTTGAGCCGGATGAGTGGCAAGCTGGAGATGACAAGCCGCCGGAGGGTTTCCGGGCCAGCCTCCACGACATCCAGCCGCCCAGGACGATCCTGGTGGACATCGGTGGGGAAGAAGAAGACGATATCTTGGCCCGGATGAAGCAGAAGACCCGCTACAACATCCGTCTGGCGGCGCGCAAGGAGGTGGTCGTGCGTCCTTGGGATGATCTGGAGAGTTTTGCCGAGATCATGCAGGTTACGGGAGAGCGCAGCGCGTTTGGCGTGCACAGCCTGGCATATTACCGTAAAGCATACGAATTGTTCCATCCTCAGGGCGCGGTTGAATTGTTCGTCGCCGAGTATGAGGGAGAACCGCTGGCCGCGCTGATGGTGTTCGCTCGGGGAGCGCGGGCCTGGTACTTGTACGGCGCGTCAAACGAGCGCCATCGCAACCGGATGCCGAGTTATCTGCTGCAATGGGAGGCCATCCGCTGGGCGCGGTCGAAAGGCTGTACGGAATATGATCTGTGGGGCGTCCCCGATGTTGAGGAGCAGGTTCTGGAAGCGGAATTCAAAGACCGCTCGGATGGGTTGTGGGGAGTGTACCGGTTCAAACGGGGCTTTGGCGGAGACCTGCGCCGGGCGGGAGGGCCGTGGGATAGGGTGTTTAAGCCGGGTTTCTATGCCTTGTATAATTGGTGGGTAAGGAGGCGCGACGGATGACTGTTCAAACCTCAACCCATCACTGTATTCAATGCGGCGCCCAGATGGCCGGGAAGGAGATCGAGGGGCGGATGAGGGAAGTTTGCCCTGATTGTGGTTGGATCCATTATGAGCAGTTGAAGGTGGGCGCGGCGGCGTTGATCGAGGATCAAGGGCGATTGCTGCTGCTCAAACGGGCGCACGATCCCTGGCGGGGGGATTGGAATCTGCCTGCCGGGTACGTGGAAGTGGATGAGCCGCCCGCTCGCGCGGCTGAGAGGGAGACATTGGAAGAGACTGGATTGGATGTGAAGGCGACCCATCTGGTAAATGGATATTACTTTGACGATGACCCCCGCGGGAATGGGGTGTTATTGTTATATGCCTGTGAAATTGTTGGTGGGGAGAGAAAAAGAAGTCAAGAGGTTCTTGAAATGGATTTCTTTTCCCCGATGGAGATACCGGATAATATTTGTGGGGCGGGGCATAAAGACGCGATTGCGGATTGGGTGTCTGATAGAGACGACCCACCGGGACGTCTCTACGAGGATGGGAAATAATTGATGGATGCCAAGAACTGGAATGCGGTGATTACTTCTTTGCCCGATTCTCATCTCCTGCAAACCTGGGAGTGGGGGCAGACGAAGATCCAGACTGGCTGGCAGCCCTTGCCGCAGGTCTGGCGGGATGACGAAGGGGAAGTCGTCGCCGCGGCATTGGTTTTGCAACGGGTGGTATCAGTGGGTGGGCTGTTACGTTTGCGGGTGTTGTATGTCCCTAAAGGGCCATTGGTGAAGGATTGGAGCGATGCGGCCTTGCGGAGTCGAATCCTGGATGATTTGCGCGCCCTGGCGAAGAAGCAGAGCGCGATCTTCATCAAGATTGACCCCGAGGTCCGCCTGGGGATGGGAGTTCCAGATACGGCGGAGGCGAATGATGATTCGACTGGGTTGGCTTTCGTAGATGAATTATCGGCGGGAGGCTGGCGTTTCTCGGAGGAGCAGGTTCAGTATCGCAACACGGTGCTGGTGGACTTGACCGCTTCGGAGGAGGAGATTCTGGGCCGGATGAAGCAGAAGACGCGCTATAACGTCCGGCTGGCGGGGCGCAAAGGCGTGGAGGTGCGGGTGGGCACGGCGGCTGACCTGGGGATGCTCTACCGGATGTACGCCGAGACCTCGGTGCGGGATGGGTTTGCCATCCGGGAGGAGGCCTACTACCGCACGGTCTGGGAGACCTTCCTGGAGGCGGGGATGCTGGAGCCGTTGGTCGCTGAGGTTGAGGGGGAGGCGGTGGCAGCGTTGATGCTGTTCCATGTCGGCGGGCGGGCCTGGTATTTGCATGGGATGTCAACTGCCAAACACCGTAACAAGATGCCCAATTATCTTTTACAGTGGGAGGCCGTGCGGCGCGCAAAAGCGCTGGGCTGCATGGTCTACGATCTGTGGGGCGCGCCGGACGTTTTTGACGAGAGCGACTCGATGTGGGGTGTGTTCCGTTTCAAGCGGGGACTGGGTGGAGAGGTGGCTCGCCACGTGGGGGCCTGGGATCTGCCTGTGCGGCCCTGGCTATTCCGGCTGTACACTCAGGTCTTGCCGCGCTTGTTGAATCTGATGCGCTGGCGGGGCCGGGCGAGGACGCGAGAGGAAATTGGCGGTAGTTAATAACGAAGGAGTTACGCAGTTGCTCTGATGATTTCAAACTCATGAAACGATATTCGAGAATAGTGAATGGTGATTAGCGCCTTGAGAGTTTTTGATCCCTCTACTCTCGATTCTCTATTCACGGTTTATCGAAGTTCTTTGAGCGGGGGAACTGCGCAAGTCATATGACGATTAACCGCGGAGTACGCGGAGAAAACCATTGGAGATTGAGAGATGAAAGAACTACCCAAAGTGAGCATAGCCATTCTGCCTACGCCGGTGGAGGAGATGCCCCGCCTCACTGAGGCTTTGGGCGGGCCGCGATTGATGGTCAAGCGTGACGACCAGACCGGATTGGCCTTCGGCGGGAACAAGACCCGCAAGCTGGAATACCTGGTCGGGGCGGCCCAGGCGGAGGGGGCCAAGACTCTCATCACCTGCGGCGCGGTGCAGTCCAATAACTGCCGCCAGACCGCCGCGGCTGCGGCCAAGGCGGGGATGGGCTGCATTTTGGTTTTATCGGGCAGCATGCCGGAGGAGCCTTCTGGGAACTTGTTTCTGGATCTATTGATGGGGGCGGAGGTGGTGTCGGCGACCAGGGAGACCCGCGACCAGGTCATGCAGGATACCTTCCGGCAAACCCAGGAAGCCGGGCGGCAACCCTATCTGATCCCCTATGGCGGTTCCAACACCATTGGCGCGGCGGCCTTCGCTTTCGCCATCCAGGAACTTGTGGAACAGGAGATGAGGCCGGATTGGATCGTCTTCGCCACCTCATCCAGCGGGACGCATGCGGGGATGGCATTGGGGGTGAGGCTGTTCGGGATGGAGACCCAAGTGTTGGGTATCAGCATAGATGAACCCCAGACGGCATTGAAATCCCGCGTGGCGAACCTGGCGACGGAGACCGCCGAATTTCTGGGAGAACCGCAGAGCTTTTCGCCGGAGGATATTCTGGTGAACGCCGATTACCTGGGGGGCGGTTATGGAGTGATGGGGGAGACCGAGCGGGAGGCGATTGCCCTCTTCGCCCGGCACGAGGGATTGTTGGTGGACCCGGTCTATACCGGACGGGCCGCGGGAGGCATGATTGACCTGATACGCAAGGGATTCTTCGGCAAGGACGATACCGTGCTATTCTGGCACACCGGCGGGACTCCGGCTTTGTTTGCGGAGCGGTATAGAGGGATCGTTTGAATTGAACGGATACCTATACTGAATTTTGAAAATGGAGTGAGCGATGCCCTATTACAAGAAACTCATAGGCGAAAAATGTTACCTTTCCCCATGTCGGGTGGAAGACGCAGAAAAGTGGGCCGAATGGTTCAATGATCTGGAGGTGACCATTCCATTGGGGGGTGAAGCCTATACACC
>CBDUUP010000073.1:0-14532 GCA_965370435.1 uncultured Anaerolineales bacterium
AGACCCCCGGCGAAAGAAATCTCCGAAAGGT
The DNA here is from genome assembly GCA_965370435.1 of uncultured Anaerolineales bacterium. Classification (GTDB taxonomy): domain Bacteria; phylum Chloroflexota; class Anaerolineae; order Anaerolineales; family UBA11579; genus CBDUUP01. The sequence continues at coordinate 32 of CBDUUP010000073.1, forward strand.
CCAGCGTGGGCAGGCCGGAGAGCTGGGTGGCGTCCAGGGTAGGCGTGAAGGAGGGCGTCGCGGAGACCGTAGGCGTTGAGGTGGCCGTGGCCGCGCCGGTGGACGTGGGGGTAGCCAGGAAATTGAGCCGCGCCTGGAGCACCGGCCAACCCAGCACGGTCAGTAATAGTAGATTGACCAGGAGGATCAGCGCCAGCCCGACCGGGGTCAGGGTGACGCCCGGCAATCGCCGCTTTCGCCGCCGCCGTCTTGGGCTAGGCGGCGTTTCGGAGGAGTCATTGGAAGGGAGGCTTGAAAGTGGGAGCATAGTGGGAGTCAGAATATATTAAGTTCTAGCGCGATGTGGTCTGTCTTCTCCCCCTCTCCCCAGAAAGAAAAACGGGGTAGGGGGATGAGGGATGTTCAGGGCCGATTCTACCGGAAAGACTTGAAACGCTCCATAGTACCTTTGGCACCAATCTAGCTGCGTTGATATAATAACTGCCTGAAAGATTCACCGCAGAGACGCAGAGAAAGTTGCTACGCTTTGGGAGATTCGCAGAGTTTTTCTTTTTATTTTGTGTTTTTCTCTGTGGTCTCTGTGTCTCTGCGGTGATATTTTTTTACTTCGTAGGTTATTCATTCCATATCCTGGAAGCCCATCCGATATAGGTCGTAATACGCTCCCCCCAGGGCCAGCAGTTCTTCGTGGGCGCCCTGCTCAATGATGCGCCCGTCGTGGATGACAACAATGAGGTCGGCGTTGACGATGGTGGAGAGGCGGTGGGCGATGACAAACGCAGTTCTACCTTGCAAGAGTCGTGCCAGGGCAGCCTGGATGATGATCTCGGTCTGAGTGTCCACGCTGGAGGTGGCCTCATCCAGAATGAGGATGCGGGGATCGGCCAGGAGCGCACGGGCGAAGGAGATAAGCTGCCGCTGACCTACAGACAGCACCGCGCCGCCTTCCTCGACCGGGGTGTCGTAGCCCTTGCGCAGGTTGTTGATGAATTGGTCCGCGCCCACCGCCTGGGCGGCGGCCTCGATCTCGGCCTGAGTGCAATCCAGGCACCCGAATTGGATGTTCTCCCGCACCGTACCGGCGAAGAGGAAAGGCTCTTGCAGCACGATGCCCATTTGCCGGCGCAGGCTGGCCTGAGTGACGCTGAGCAGGTCGTGGCCGTCCACCAGGACTCGCCCCTGGGTGGGGTCGTAGAAACGGCTGAGCAGCTTGATGAAGGTGGTTTTCCCCGCGCCGGTCTCGCCCACCAGGGCGACGGTCTGGCCGGGCTGGACCTGGAGGTTGAAGTCCTCCAGCACGATGGCAGGGTCGTCGGAGTAATGGAAAGTCACCCGCTCAAATTGAATTTGGCCTTTTATTATGGGAAGCTCAATGGCATCCGGGGCGTCCTCCACCTCGATTTTGGTGTCCAGAAGTCCGAAGATCCGCTCGCCGCCCGCCATGGTCGCCTGGAGCTGGTCGAACCGGCGGCTGAGGTCGCGGATGGGATTGAAGAATTGCTCGATATACATCACGAAAGCCACCAGCACGCCGGGCGTCACGCTCTCCCCCAACACAGCCGCGCCGCCGATCCAGATCACCAGGGCGGTCGCCAGAGTGCCCAGCAGGTCAACGGTGGGGAAGAAGACGGCGGTGATCCCGGCCGCTCTCAGATTCATGCTCAAGTGGTGGTGGTTGACCGTCTCCCGGAAGTAGGTGAAGTTGTTCTCCTGGCGGGAGAAAGCCTGCACCACCCGCACGCCGTTGATATTCTCGGCCAGCACGGAATTGACCCAACTGATGGCCGCCCGCACTTTGCGGTAGTTGGCCCTCGATCTCCGGCGGAAGATGTTGGTCGCCCAGACCATGAGCGGCAGAACCGCAAAGGTGAGCAGCGTAAGGCGGACGTTCATTGCCATCATGGCGATGACGATTCCGATCAGGCTGAACAGGTTGCGGACGATGGCGAGGATGGCCCAGGTGATGAATTGGCGCACCACGCTGACGTCGTTGATGACCCGCGAGATCAACCGCCCCACGCTGTAGCGGCTGTAGAAGCTCAGGGAGAGATCTTGCAGGTGGGCGAAGAGTTTGGCCCGCATGTCCATGATGATGGATTGGCCTACCCGGGCCATCAGGTTGACCCGGATGTAAATGGTGATCCACTGCAACGCTACTACAATTGCATAAAAGAGAACTGTGCGCTGGAGGGCGGCGATGTCGTTGGCTCCAATGCCTTCGTCCAACGCCAGTTTGACGAAGTACGGCCCGGCGACTCCGGCGGTCGAGCCGATAATCATCAGAATTAAGGAGATGAAGAAAGTGACCTTGTAAGGCCGGATGAACTCGATGATGCGGCTGGAGACCGCGGTGTCGAAGCCTTTGTCCAGCGCGTCGATCTCGAAATAGGATGGCGGCGTGGTGGGTTTGGCCTTGAGTTTGACGGTCATGGCGTCCTCCGGTCGGAGGAGGTTTCTTCATCTTGGGAGGCGGCCAGGGCTTCTATCTCGGCCTGAAAATCCTCCTGGTCGCGGAGTTGGAGGTCGTAGATCTCCCTGTATAGGCCGTCCTGGGCCAGCAGGGTCTGGTGGTCGCCGCGCTCGACGATGCGGCCCTCGTCCAACACCAGGATGAGGTCGGCCCGCCGCACGGTGGACAACCGCTGGGCGATGACGAAGGTGGTGCGCCCCTGCATGAGGGTGTTGAGGGCCTTCTGGATGAGGTATTCGGTCTGAGTGTCCACGCTGGAGGTGGAGTCGTCCAGAATGAGGATGCGGGGGTCCATCAACAGAGCGCGGGCGATGGCGATCCGCTGGCGCTGGCCGCCGGAGAGAGTGATGCCTCGCTCGCCGACCACGGTGTCGTAGCCCTCGCTCATCTCCATGATGAAGTCGTGGGCCTGGGCGGCTTTGGCTGCTGCGACGATCTCTTCCCCGGTGGCCTCCGGCCGTCCAAAGGCGATGTTCTCGCTGATGGGGTCTGAGAAAAGCAGCGAAGTTTGCAGCACGATCCCGATCTGGCGGCGCAGGGAGGTCAGGTCTACTTGGCGCACGTCGTGGCCGTCCACCAGAACCGCGCCCCCGGCGATGTCATAGAATCGGGGGATCAGGTTGACCAGGGAGGTCTTTCCCGACCCGGTGGGGCCGATCAAGGCGATGATCTGGTTGGGCTCCACTTCTAGAGTAATGTCGTGCAGGGTGAGGTCTTCTTCGCTGGTGTATTTGAAATCCACATTCTGGAAGGTCACTTGCCCAGAAAGAGGAGGCAACACGGTAGCGTCGGGCGGGGAGAGGATGGCGGATGGGTGGTCCAAGACCTCAAAGGAACGCTGCGCTCCCGCGGAGGCTTCCCCGGCGGAGTTGACCAGCCAGGCTAACTGCCGGGAGGGAAGGGCGATGAGGAGTAGATAGCTGTTGAAGGCCACCACCTCACCGAGAGTCATCTCCCCGGCCAAGACCATCTGACCGCCGAACCAAAGGATGAGGATGGTGCTGGCGGCTACCAGCAAGTGGGAGGTGGGCATGATCTTGGACCATTCCCCGATGACGGTGACCCGGGCGTTGTACAGCTTGCGGTTGGATCCGTCGAAACGTTCAATCTCGAATGGCTCCCTCGCAAAGGCCCGCACCACCTGTACGCCGCTGACGTTTTCCTGCAGCCGGGCGGAGAGTTCGCCCAACGAATTCTCCACGTCCAGGAACAGCTTGCTGACCCGGGTGCCGAAATTGGTCGTGATCAGCACCAGCGGGATCATGGGCAGCAGGGCGATGGAGGCCAGGCGGGGGTTGTTCAAAAACAGCAGAATAATCGTCCCGGTGAGCAAGATGATGATGCGGATCAACTCGATGACGCCAAAACCGGTGAAGTTCTGGATGGCGCGCACGTCTTCGGTGCAGCGGCTCATCAACTGCCCGGTCTGGGCGTGGTCGTGGTAGCTGAAGGTGAGGTTCTGGATGTGGTCGTAAAGGCGGTTGCGCATGTCGTATGCCACCCGGAAGGAGATCCACTGGCTGGCGTAGCGTTCCCCCGCGCCCAGCAAGGCCCGAAACAGTCCGATTCCCAGGATGAGGAGCGCCGAGAGGATTAGGAAGTTCACCTCGCCGCGGGCCAGGCCGGTGTCTATCACCTCCCGGATGATGGAGGGCACAGCCAATTGTGCGGCGGTACTACCCAGGAGGGCGAGCAGGGCCAGGGAGATTTGCAGCCAATAAGGGCGCAGTAAGCTGCGCAGCTTGAGAAGAGATTTCATAGGTTATGGGTATTCTACCGTAGTATTGTTGATTTTTTTTAACACCAAGACACGAAGACACAAAGGCACGAAGATTATTTCTTAACTTTCAATAGATTAGGATGTTTTTTCTTGAGCGTCCCCAAGGGGCGGGATGACGAAGGTAGTTTGCGCCTCATCAATCAAGGTTGTTTCTATCTTCTCCAGAGCTTTGTCCTCCTCGCTCTCTTCCCCTTCGTCGATTGTCGTATAGTAGAGTTTCAAGGTGGCGGTGTATTCGCCCTGGGGGTCCGGCTCTCGGATGTGGAGGGTGAAATCCAGTTTGGTCTCAATGATCTCAACCACGCTCACGCTGGCGACCGCCTCTCCAGATTCGTTGGTGAGATCTATTTCCAGGTTCGGTTTTTGTTGGAAGGGTGTTACCTCCACGTTTATGGCTACACGGAGGCCGTCTGGGTAGGGCTGAGCCTCCAATGAGAGGATGCGCATTTCATCGGGGGGCAGGAGAACTACGTTGGGGTCGTGGAAGAAGATGTCCATTAAAGAGCGTCCTCTGACTTGGGTTTCTGCCAAATCGTTAACACGGTTGGCGAAGCTGCCCATAGTATCAACGTCATCACAATAGCCGAGCCAATGCACCAAGCGCAGGTCGCCCCGATGACGAAAGGCTCCAGGAAGGTGAGGTAAATCGAGTAGAGGGTGCCGAGCGCAGCCAGACCCCATAAAATCAAGGCCGCAATATTTTGCCATTCTTTTGTCCCGTAGACCTTGAACGCCCAGGCGAGCACGATTACCAGATAACCGCTGATCCCCATCGCGCCAATCGGGATCACGCCGAACAGGTAAGCGTAGGGACTGCTTTGGACAGCGTTGCAGTTGCCCACGGGACCGCATAACGCCTCGATCTGATTGACTTCCACGTAGGATAGGTATGCTGAAATCCCCAATCCAATGGCGGCCAGCAGGGGAATGGTCAGCTTCGGCCAGGCTCTTAATGTATAGGTTGGCTGGGTGAACGTGTAACCGATCCAGCCTACGCTGGCGAGCATGGCGGCCAGCACGATTAGGGCCAGCGTGTTCCCCGCAGGATCGAGATAGAATTTTTCCGCAATGGATAGGTCGCCCTCCCAGAGGCCTTCCGCATCTAAAGCTGCTTGGAGGCCGGGAAAGTCAGGCCAGCCAATTCCACCAGCGGCAAGACCTTCGTCTATGATGGCTGAAAATTTTTCGGGAATCTCCACGCTTCCTAGCAAGATTGTTTCCCCCACAATCAACATGGGTACGCCATACCATTCCAACTGGAATCGGTTTATGACGGTCTCGTACAAGGCTTGTCCTTCAAGCGCTTGGATGTTGATTTCGAAAATGATTAACTGATCGCCGTATTTCTCCTGGAGAGGCGGCAGGACTTCATTCATGATGTGATGACAATGTGAACATGTTGGGGAGTAGAACAACACCGCATGCACGACAGGCGTTTTCGCGTGGACGCTTTTCGTTCTGGGCAGCAGACCGCCGGCGAATGCTATCAGAAGCAGAAAAATAATCGGCAATCGTTTCATGTTTTTTTTTATTCCTTTGGGGAGACACCTATGCCTGGCGTATGGTCATTCATCAAACAGATAGGTGGTCTCGGCGTAAAAACGCACCCCTTTCCGGTCTAGACGTTCTTGAACCCACCGGTTCAGGGTCTCGTTCTTCTCGGCGGCGGGTTTGGCGGCGGTGAGTTCGGAGAGGGGGTAGTTCAGTCTCAGGGCGCGGGGAGAGACGATGAAGCGGGTGATTCCGGCCGGAAGAAGGCAGCCGTCTAAGGCAAGCTCCATGACCTCAGTCAACGCAAAAGGCGGGTAGACCACCAGCGCGGTCATGTCTTGGAACAGATCCTTCACGCTGCCGATCTCCCGTTCGGTGGTGCGGTCCAAGCGAGACTGGGTGATGTAGCTGTGGGTGATGGCATTGAGGATTTCCAGGCATGCGCTTCGGTTTGGAAGGGTCCCAAAGAGCTGGTATTCATCGCCGGTGAGGAGTTCGACATAAGCCAGAAATTGGTCGGGGTCTTCATCCTGGAAATGGACCGGGCCTGAAGCGGTGCGTAATTCCAGGTTGGAGATACCCCGCAATCCGTCCATGAAAGCCTCCGGCGGCATCTCTCGGATGACGTGGTTCCAGGTGTTCAACTCCAGGTAAGGGTCGTCGGGCTGGATGACCTGGGCCAGAATGTGGGGGCTGCCCATTTTGCGCAGCGCGGTGACCCGGTTGGCGCCGTCCAGCACCATGTAGCGATTGTCATCATCCTGCAGGTCCACCACAATGGGCGGGTTCTTCAAGATGCCGCTTTCGGTCAGACTCTCGATGATGGGCGTGGCGCGCTGCTCGTCGTGATATTCGTGCAGAAGCAGCTTATCGGCAGGCAGGATTGAGAGGTTGGGAAGTCTAGGTTTCATAGGGCTTTTAATTTCAGGATAAGCCTATCACGATTCTGGCGGTTCGTCAAAGGAGCGAAAATTGGAGGAAAAATTAGAGAGTAGAGATTAGAAAATCGAGAGTAGAAATTAGGGATTGCATATTACGGTTACTCGCGAATTACTCATTGACAGCATCCTTGTGTACCTGTTCCTTGTTTACCTGTATACCTGTTTCCCTGTCTCCCTTCTCACTCACACCCATTCCCCACATGCTCCTCATACGTGATCGCAAAGTTGTGCCTGCCCGAGCCGTCGCAGCGAGCACGGAAATAGTAATAGGGAGTCTGGGCGGGGAAGGCGACCGCTCGCATGGCGCTCAGGCTGGGGTTGGCGATGGGGCCGGGGGGGATGCCGGTGTAGATATAGGTCTTGTAGGGGGAGTCGAATCCCAGGTCGGCGGTGGAGAGGGGGTTGGTCCACCACACAGCCTGGGCGGAGTTAAATCCGAGGGCGTATTGCACGGTGGGGTCGGCGTCCAGCCGCATGTTGATGTTTAGCCGGTTGAGGAATACGGAGGCGATGGCGGGGTACTCATCTTCTACGACGGCCTCCCGCTGGAGGATAGAGGCCAGGGTGACGCCCTCTCGCAGGGTCAATCCCTGGCTGGCGAAGCCGTCCCGGATCTCGGCGGTGACCTGGACCTCGAAGCTGTCCAGCAGGACGGTGATGAGTTCTTGGGCCGTAGTTCCCCGGCGCAGGACGTAAACGCCGGGGAAAAGGAACCCTTCCAGGCTGGCGCCTTCGGGGATTTCAGCGGCAAACGAATATCCGTCTGGGGGTCTGCTTGCGGCGGCGGTGATGAATTCATCGGGAGCGATCTCCAGGCCGGTACTGGGGATGGCGGCGGCGACTTCCTCGATACGCCAACCCGCCAGCAGCGTGAATGTGACCTCATCGGGCGTGGCGTCCTCGAGGGTCTGGGCGAGTTCTACCGGGGTCATGGCCGGGCTGAGGGTGTGGGTGCCTGCTTGCATCCGAGTGTCCAACCCGCTGTAAAGCAGAAAGGTGCGGAAGGCTTCGGTATCGGAGATCAAACCCTGTTCACCCAGCCGTTGGATGACGGAATCCGCCGCCTCGCCAAGCTGGATCTCGAACTGCTGGGGCGCGCCATTGGGATCGGTGGGGCTGGTCAGATCGTTGGCCTTGAGCAGCAACTGGATGGAAAAGGTCATCCTCTGCTGGGAGGTGAGCGTATTTGTGGGGGGGCCGAAGATATCGGCGGCTTTGTGAGGCAGGCTGAGGGCGTAGTTCGCCAGGAAAATACATCCCAGGAACATCAAGGTCAAGATGGGAAAGATCAATAGGGCGCGGAGAGGAGAGCGGGAACGAGATCGAGGCATGGTCAGTTGTTGGGAGGGCGGTGGGCGTCCAGGTAAGATTGGAGGATGACGGCGGCTGCCAGGTCGTCCATGTGGCCGCGGCGTTTCCGCTGGGGCGCGTTCATGGCGATGCGGGCCGACCGGGCCTCTTGAGTGCTGCCGTGTTCGTCCCACAGTTCGACGGGGAGGTCAGTCTGGTTGCGTATAGCCGCAGCCATCCGAGCCGCGCGCCGTCCCTGGGGGGTGGGCAATCCTTCTTCGTCCAGCGACTGTCCAACCACGATCAGCCCGGCTTCGTTCTCTGCGGCCAGTTGGGCGATGGTGGCCGCATCTATGGCGCGGGAGACGTGTTTTATCACGGTCAAGGGGCTGGCGATAGTGGCGGTCGGGTCGCTGAGCGCGATACCCAATCGTTTTTCACCGGGGTCAACGGCTAGTAGGCGCATGTGAGATGATGGTAGTCAGTAGGCAGTTGTCAGTAGTTAGTGGACAGTGGATAGTGATGAGTGAATAGTGACCAGTGGACGGCGGGTTATAGAAGGTAATCATTTGTCAAATAATTATAGGCAGATCGCAATGGTCAATGTCGGTTTTCTATTGGGACGCAGAAAAGTGCTGGCCTATTGTAATGCGAAAAACTGTCTACTGCCTACTGAATACTGACAACTGTCTACTGATCACTGACAACCGAAATCCTAAATGGAAGAAACGGCATCCGCGGCCACCAGCCGGGTTTGAGGGTGATGCTGGGCGGGGTATTGAGCGGCAGGGTGGTGTTCAGCTTTTGCTCGGCTTGTTCGACGGGTAGTCCCAGGGCCAGGGAGATGGCTTGCGTCTTGGAGAGTGTGGCCTGGATGGTCCGCTGGAAGGTGAGCGACCAATTGGCAGTGGAGGTTGCCTCGTCGAAGTTGGGCGCGGTGAGGTGGATGATTCGGGTGGTTTCGGCCTGGGGGATGAACCCCTCCGGCAGGCTGGCATCCAGGATAGCGTCGGCCAATATATGCAGGTCCTGGCCGGAGATGATGATGACTTGGAATTCCAGACGCAAGGTCAGGCTGAGCGTGTCGGCGGGTTCGGTGACCTCGGGTTCATAGGTTTCCGCCAGGACTTCAATCAGGGTTGGCGTGGAGGTCAAGAGGAGATCGTCGGGGTTGAGGTTGTTCTGGATTTCCTCCAGAGCGGTATGTTGGAGGGAGTCGAGCAGGCTCTGATTTAGAGTAGTTACATCCTCCGGCGAGGCGGCGGGGCTGGATTGGTCGCTGCCGCCGGTGGTAGATTGGGGATTGGTGACCGTCAAGCTGAGTCCCAACGGTCCTTCGATGGCGGTCAAGGTGTCTGAGGGGATGTTCCCGCCTCTGCCGGAGGACAGGGCCAGGATTGGCAAGCTCACCGTCGCGCCGGACCCGGCGGGGACCGTGCCCGACTCTGTGAGGGCAAAGCGCACCGGGTCTTCGCCCATCGTCCGCACCACGGTTCCTTCGGGTACGGCGATGGATTGATTGGTCAAATTGGTGAATAGCGCCAGGCCCACCGAGGGTTGGTCGGGGATCAGCATCCTGCCGGAGGTCGCTTGGCTGGCAAGCCCCTCCACTTCGACGGTCAACAGATGGGCGGGGACCTCACCAGAGATATGGACGGCGGGAATGTTCAGCCCGGCGGTCACCGGAATGGTGATCTTTTGGGTACGGATTTCAGGGGTCAGGTTGATCTCTGCGCTGGGGAGCAGCCAAGCGGCGATCGCCAGCACGGCTAAGACCCCCAGGGCGAAAAGGAGCAATCGAGTGGTGGGCGCGGTCAACCAGGCCGGGGAGGGGGGACGGGCGAACAGACGCAGGGCTTCAAGGTCTGGAGGATCCTCTCTGGCGCGCAGGCGGCGTTGACGGCGTCGTCCTTGCCGCCAGGAGGCGGATTGGGCTTCGCCTGCTGATTTGAAGACCGGAATACCCAAACCCTCGGCGTTGGCGCGCACCGCCGTGTCCCGGCACACCAGACCTAACTGCGCCCCCAGTCCGGTACTGTGACGTTTCAGGAGCACCAGGTCCAGCTTGCGGTCCAGCGTCTCAACCCCCGAAGGCCAGACCAGCAGGATTCGCCCGGTCTGAAGCCAGCCCATCTTGTCCTTGACCGAGATGGCGTCGTCGTGGGGTTCCAGTTGGAGGATTTGAGTCTTCATGGGGGGGTATAGTCAACAAGGTAACTAGGTAATCAGGTAATTAGTGATTTGGCAATTCGTCACAACCCTAATTACCTGATTACCTAATCACTAATTACCTACTCATCGCGCAAGTTCTGTGCCACCCAGTCTGCGACGCTGGCTAGGGCCTCGTCCAGCTTGGCGGCGTCTTTGCCGCCCGCCTGGGCCAGGGTGGGACGTCCGCCGCCGCTGCCGCCCAGCGGTTTGGCGACGTGTTTGACCAGCTCTCCGGCGTGGAGGCCGCGCTGGGTTAGGTCTTCGGTCACCGCGGCGATGACCAGGGGGCGGCCGTCAATGACGCTGGCGAGTACGGCGACCCCATTTTCGGGGTGACGCTGGCGGAAGCGGTCGGTGAGTTGGCGCAGGGTGTCGGAGTCAGCGTGAGGGAGGTTGGCGGCTAGCACAGTGATGCCTTCGACGGTGGATTCCTCCTCAAGCTTTTGGGTAAATGTGGCCAAAGCAGTATCCTGCTGCACTCGGGCGAGGACTTTGCGGGTGGCCCCTAATTCGTCTAAGAGAGTTCTTACTTTTTCCGGCATTTGATCCGGCGCGGTGGCCAGCATAGCGGAGGTTTCTTTTACCATCTGGTTTTGAAGGCGGATGAATTTGTAGGCCTCCCGCCCGGTGACGGCCTCGATGCGGCGGGTGCCCGCGGCGATGCCGCTCTCCCCGACAATGAGGAACACGCCGATATCGCCGGTTGAGTTGACGTGTGTGCCGCCGCATAGTTCGTAGGAGAAGAGGTCGTCTGAATCGCCAATGGCGATGGTGCGCACGGTGGCGTCGTATTTCTCGCCGAAGAGGGCGATAGCGCCTTCTGATTGGGCTTCTTCCAGGGATTTGACCGCGATGTTTAAGGTGTGGTTGGCGAGGATGTCCCGGTTGACGTCCGCCTCGATTTGAGATAACTCTTCCTCGGTCAACGCCTCGGGGTGGGTGAAATCGAATCGCAGTCGGTCGGGAGCGACCAGCGAACCGGCCTGCCGGGCGTGATCGCCCAACACGCGGTGCAGGGCGGCGTGGAGCAGGTGGGTGGCGGTGTGGTTGCGCATGATGTCCTCGCGGCGTTGGGCGTCCACGCGAGCCAGAGCCTGGTCGCCGACTGAGGGTTCCCCTTCGATCACTTCGCCGAAATGGACCAGGGTCCCCGCCGCCGGTTGGCGCGTGCCGGTTATCCGAATCTCCCATTCCGGTTCACCAGCCGAGAGGATGACGCCGGTATCGGCGATCTGCCCGCCAGCCTCCACGTAGAACGGCGTGGCGGGAAGCAAAACATCCACCATGTCGCCGGGTTTGGCCTGCTTGACGCTTTCGCCATCTTTCACCATAGCCAGAATTTCGGTTTCAAGCGTCAATGCGCCGTAGGGGTCGTTGGCGACGCCCTCGGCGTCGAGTTTGCCTTCTTCTTGCAATTCTGCGGCCAGCGCGCGATAGACCTCCACATCCTCGCCGCCCATCTCGCCCATGGCTTTACCCGCCCCGGAGGCTTGGCGGTGTTCGTCCATCGCAGCCCGAAAGCCCTCCTCGTCCACGTCCAGACCCTGCTCCTGGGCGATGTCGCGGGTGATCTCCAGGGGCAGGCCGAAGGTGGCGTAGAGTTCGAAGGCTTTTTTGCCGTCCAATATTTTTTCACCTGCGGCTTTGAGGTCTCTGAAAAGGTTCTCCAGTTGGGCGATGCCGCCTTCCACGGTTCGCTGGAATCGCTCTTCTTCGCGGGTCAGGTTGTCCAGGATGGCGGCGCGGTTCTTGACCAACTCGGGGTAGGCTTCGCCGTAATGCTCGATGACTTGTTCGGCGACCTTGGCGAGGAAGGGTTCTTCCAGGCCGATCTTCCCCGCGAACCGGGAGGCCCGGCGGATGATCATGCGGGTGACGTAGCCCCGGCCCATATTGCCGGGCACCACGCCGTCAGCGATCAGGAAAGTGGCCGCGCGAGCATGGTCGCCGATAACCCGGTAGGGGGTGTAGTTCGCCAGCATTTTCTTCTCGCTGTCTCCCGTAAGGTCCCGGACCGTGTCCAGCAGGGGAGTGAAGAGGTCGGTCTTGTAGTTGGAGTCCACGCCCTGGAGCACCGATACAATGCGCTCAAGCCCCAGGCCAGTATCCACGTGGGTGGCGGGGAGGGGTTCCAGTGTTTTGGGGCCGGTGCGGTTGAACTGGATGAAAACCAGATTCCAGAGTTCGACAAAACGCCCGTTGTCCAGGTCAATTTGGCCGTCGGGCATGTACTCGATCTCCGCAAAGTCAGGGCCGAGATCATCGTGAATTTCGCTGTTCGGCCCGCAGGGGCCGGTGTCGGCCATCTCCCAGAAGTTGTCTTTGCGCCCCAGGTAGACGATGCGCTCCGCGTCAAAGCCCGGCTGTTCCTTCCAGTATTTGACCGCATCCTCGTCGGTGGGGATTTCACCCAACTCGTCCTTGAAGACTGAGGCATAGAAACGGTCTTTGGGCAGCCCCCAGACCTCGGTCAGCAGTTCCCAGGCCCACGCAATGGCTTCTTTCTTGTAATAGTCGCCGAAAGACCAATTGCCCAGCATTTCGAAGAAGGTGTGGTGGGTGTCATCCTGGCCGACGTCTTCCAGGTCATTGTGTTTACCGGCTACCCGCATACACTTCTGCGAGTTGACCGCTCTGTTGTAAGGGCGTTTATCGGCGCCCAGGAACACGTCCTTGAACTGCACCATCCCGGCGTTGGTGAACAGCAGGGTGGCGTCCCCGCCAGGGACCAGGGAGGCGGAAGGCGCTTGGGTATGTCCATGTTTCTCTACGAAGAAGTCAATGAACTGCTGGCGTATTTCTGCGCTGGTGAGCGATTGGGTCATGAGATGTCCTGAATTATTTGTGGTTGATTGCGTGAGTGTTAGAAATTGATTATGAACTCAACTCGGAAGTGCAGTTCGGGCATCGGGTGGCTTGAATGGCGATGGTGGAGATACAAAAAGGGCATTCCTTGGTGGACGGCGGGGGCGGCGGGCTTTCTTCTTCACGCAGCATGCGGTTAATTTGGCGGACCATAAGAAAAATGACGAATGCGACCAGGATGAAATCTACCACCATGTTGATGAATAAGCCGTAATTGAGAGTGATCGCGCCGGCTTCCTCGGCTTGGGCCAGGGTGGCGTAGCTGCCGCCGGAGAGGGCGATGAACAGATTGGAGAAATCCACGTTGCCCAGCAGCAGGCTAATGGGCGGCATGAGTATATCATTGACAAAGGAGGACACGATCTTGCCGAAGGCCGCGCCCAGAATAACGCCGATAGCCAGGTCAAGCACGTTCCCGCGCATGGCAAACTCTTTGAATTCCTTGAACATGAGTAAAAGCCTCCGAAGTGATTTAGTAGAATTATACGCAAGGATGGCGGATGGGGCAATAGGGAAAAATAATGGCTAAGACGTATTATAATTATACTCTGAAGGAGAACGAAGAAATTGCTATGACGCTGAAACTATACGACACCTACACACGCAGCCTTCGAGAGTTCGAACCGCTGAACCCTCCGGAGGTGAGTCTCTACACCTGCGGCTTGACTGTATACGACTATGCGCACATCGGGAACCTGCGCACCTATATCTTTGAAGATATTTTGCGCCGGGTATTGGAATTCAACGGATACGACGTCAATCACGTCCAGAACATCACCGACGTCGGCCACCTGGTTTCGGACGCCGACACCGGCGAAGATAAAATGGAAGTCGGCTCCAAGCGGACCGGGAAAACCGCCATGGAGATCGCCGAATTTTACACCCAGGCGTTCAAGGAAGACCTCCACGTACTGAACATCCTGGAACCTAAGATCTGGTGCAAGGCCACTGACCACATCCAGGAACAGATTGATACTATCGTCTGCATCGAGAAGAATGGGTACGCTTACACGACCTCCGACGGCGTTTACTTCGACACCTCCAAGCTGGACGATTACGGCTATCTGGGGCGGTTGGATATTGAAGGGATGGAAGCCGGGTCCCGGGTGGACATGGGCGAGAAGCGCAACCTCACTGATTTCGCCTTGTGGAAGTTCAGCCCGCCGGATTCGACCCGCCAGATGGAATGGGAGAGTCCCTGGGGGGTGGGGTTCCCCGGCTGGCACATCGAGTGCTCGGCGATGGCGGAGAAATATCTGGGAACTTTCTTCGACATCCACTGCGGCGGTGAAGACCACATCACCACCCACCATCCCAACGAGATCGCCCAGACCCAGGCCTGCTTCGGCACCCGCCTGGCGAATTTCTGGATGCACGGCTACTTCTTGATGTTGAAAGAAGAGAAGATGGCCAAGTCGGCGGGTGGTTTCCTGCGCTTGCAGACTATGATTGA
>CBDUUP010000074.1:0-14514 GCA_965370435.1 uncultured Anaerolineales bacterium
ATACAAGGGCGACAAATGCAAAAGCATATGGAGACTTATTTGGCGACTAGGGCTTACACTTTTAATAGGGTAGTTGTGTTTGTTAGCGCGTGACTGGACACAGCAACGCTGTGCCCCTACGATGAGATTTCGGGCGATGTGCGCTAATCTTCAACGACGCGGAGGAAGCGGCGTTTTCCAGCCTGGAGAACGCCGGGATGGGGGAAGGGTTGGCTGGGGTCGGTGAGGGTCTCTCCGTCGAGGCGGACGCCGTTCTGCTGGAGCATGCGCCGCCCCTCGCCCCGGCTGGAGATCAGTCCTCCGGCGTCCAGAACGTCCAGGACGGTTTGTCCAGCCTGGAGGGTATATTCAGGCATATCTTCGGGTAGTTTTCGGTCCTGGAAGACGCGGACGAAGGCGGCTTCTGCTTCGGCGGCTGATTCGTCTCCGTGGAAGGAGGAGACGATCTCGCGGGCCAGTTTCATCTTGGCGTCCCGGGGGTGAATTTTCCCTTCGGAGATTTGGCCCTCGATATTGGCGATCTCTGCGGGAGTCCAGCGGGTGACCAGGCGGAAGTAGGCGCTCATGGCTTTGTCGGGGAGGCTCATCACTTTGCCGTATTTATCTTCAGGCGGGGAAAGGAGGGCGATGTGGTTGCCGAGGGATTTACTCATCCGTATCACGCCATCGGTGCCCGGCAAGATGCCGAGGATGATGCCGATGTTGGGTTTCTCACCCAGGGCAGTCATCAACTTGCGGCCAGCGGTGATGATATTGAAAAGCTGGTCGCTGCCGCCCACCTGAACGTCGGCGCGCATGTAGTAGGCGTCGTAGGCCTGCATCAGAGAATAAAAGGTCTCATGCAGGTATATGGCGTCTTCTCGATCCCAACGCTTCTTGAAATTCTCGCGGGCGATGAACTGCTGGACGGTGAAATTGGCGCCCAGTTTGATCAGGTCGGCCAATCCCAATTGGGAGAGCCATTCGGAATTGGAGCGGACGATGGTCTTCTCCCGGTCCAAGATCATGAAGGCCTGATCGGTGTAGGTCTTGGCATTCTCGGCTATCGTCTCTGGGGAAAGCGTGGGGCGTAGTCCGTCGTGGTCGGAGGGGTCGCCGATCAGAGTGGTGTAATCCCCGATCAGGAAGGTGACCTCGTGGCCCAATTCTTGGAACTGGCGCAGTTTGCGCATGGATACGGTATGGCCCAGGTGGAGGTCGGGCCGGGTGGGATCGTAGCCGCAATAGACTCGCAAGGGGCGGCCTTCTTTTTCGGCTTCAATCAGACGCTCTTTCAGATCGTTCTGCATGGCCTGCCGGAGGCCATCGTCGCCATATTCGGCGCCCAACATCAGATAAGCGATTTGTTCTTCAATATTCATCCAAGTCTCCTGTACAATGCAGTATTTTATCACGCCTTAAGTAAAACGCGCCCTCGACGGCGAGGGCGCGAAGTACTCACCGAGAAGGCCGGTCAATCACGAGCATAATAATAGCCGGGACCAGAATCTTCGGTTTTGGCAAGGCCGGATTTTTGTATGATGGTCTCCAATATTTGCTCCCCTTCTTCAAAGCCCACTTGCCCCTTTATTTCACCCTTGACCTTCACTTGACCCAGGGTGGAGAAAAAGAAGCGGGCGGAGTCCCCTGAAACTTCTATCTTTTGCCCCCAGCGTTGAGGCATGATGTGGACGTTTTTGATCTCTTCCCAGGCAAAAGGCACGTTTCGCAAGCCGTTCTGGAAGTGGACGCCGTGTATGTCTATGCGCAGTACAGTCTTGCGATCCACCCAATTGCCCAGAGAAATGATGAAGGCAAGGAAGAAGAAAACACCCAAAAAGAGGTATGCTCCCCAAACGAGGCTTCCGAGGATCAGGCGCACGGCGATGACGGCGGCCAGGATGACCAGGGTCAGCGCCCAGGCGACATATTCACCCTGGCGGGAGATCAACAAGGGACGATAATCCTGGGGAGAGGAGATATCTAACATGACTTTCTAATTATATCACCGGAGAAACATTTATGCTATAATTCGCCAGAAATCTTTATCAACCAATCGCTCTTGCGGACTCAGATACGAATTTTGCGTGATAACGATGATAAGCATTCTGGACAGCTCGGTACTGGTGCTAAACGCCAACTTTGAGCCACTTAATGTGTGCAACATGCGGCGCGCCTTGTGCTTAATTGTCAGCGGGAAGGCGAACATGGTGCAGGACGGACGCGGGATGGTACGGACGGTCCGCAATGCATTTCCAGCGCCTTCCATCATCCGGCTGGAGCAGATGATCAAACGCCCCCGCCCCAAGGTAAAGCTGAACAAGCAAGAGATCTTCCGCCGGGACAATTACACCTGCCAGTATTGCAGAAAAAAAAGCAATACTCTTACCATTGACCACATTATCCCCCGCCGGCTGGGAGGCAGTTATTCATGGGAGAACCTGGTGGCCGCCTGCCCCACCTGCAACCATCGCAAGGGTGGGCGAACCCTCCAGCAGGCGAACATGAAGCTCCCCGGAAAACAAAAGGCTCCCCCGGCATCGGCGAGGTACATTTTTAACCGCCATTTGAAGCAGAACGGCGATTGGATGCCTTTTATTGAAGGGTGGTAAAAACACGGCAATCTACCAGATAGATTTCATTTACGGAACTCGAAATACACTGAATTAAAAACATATCACCACAGAGACACAGAGAGCACGGAGAAAAACTTAAAAACTCTGTGTTCTCTGTGTCTCTGTGGTTAATTTTATAGAAATTTGATTATTAGATATTTGTCCCGAAAAACTATCCCGTATGGGTCAATCAAATTCTAGTACCATGAAATCTTCGGCGAGGGTGACGGGGCCGTCGAAGCGGTCTTGTGCTTCTTTCGCCAACTGGGCGTAATCGCCGCCGTCGGTCTCGGTCACGTAATGGATCAGGTAAAGGCTCTTGACGTTGGCTTCCTGGGCCAGATCGGCGGCCTGGGCGGCGGAGGTGTGTCCTGGTTTTGCTCCGGCGGCCTCGTGGATCAACACGTCGGCATCTTGGGCTAGGGCGGCGATCTCTGGGCAGGGTTTGGTGTCGCTGGAATAGACCAACACTTTTTCGGATCTGACAAACTCGATCCGAATCCCGATGGTGGGAACGTAATGATCTCCCGGCGCGGCGTAAATGTTGAATTCGGCGCTTTCCAAGACGGTCATCCTCTTGCGAGTGGGCAGACGGTGAAAGGCCACCGGGAAAAAATTGGGCCAGGTAGACCATTCATAAAAGGCCATCAACTGCTCCATCTTATCCAGGGTGTGGTGCAGACCGTAGATGCTCAAGGGGCGGCGGCGGCCCAGAAGCCACATATTCATCAGCAAGAGGGGGACGCCGCCGATATGATCGGGATGGAAGTGGGTCAAGATGATATCGGTGATGTCGTTGAAATCCAGTCCGGCTTCTTTGAGACGCAATATGGGCGTTCCGACGCAGTCAATCAACACCATGCGCTCTTTCCCCATAAGGGCCATGTGGGTGTTTTCGTGGGTATCGTCGGGGACCGAGTAAGCGGACCCCAAAATCACCAGTTTAGCCATACCATCTTCCCGTCGAATAAATGGGCATCCAATATCATTGGCCGAGAAGCATCATCGCCACTCTCGGCGTGACCAGGGCTTCCAATATTGCAGCCCCGAAAAACAAGGGTATGATGACGCCAATCATTATTTTCGCCCATTCTCCCAAAGTTGTCAACCATGCTTCGCCTACAGATTTTCCGCTGGCGGAGGAGGCTAAACCGGCTCCCATGTGATAAATTGCCGCCCCGGCGAGGATAATGGCGGGGATTTCCAGGATTCCATGAGGGAGGACGAAGGCTGTCATGAACGTAAGGGGGGAAATTCCCAGCGGCGCAACAACGCCCATAAAATACCCCAGAAGCCCAATAGGCAGCAGAGTGATCAAAATCCCAATCACACCGAAGGAGAACATGCCCAACAACACTGCCAGAAGGATCACTCGCAGGTTGTGGTAGAAGATGATACCAATACCCTGGACGGAAAATAGAGCAATGTTGTCAAACCCCTCTACCAAAACGCCCTCCTGGGATCGAAGATTGAGCAGTTCGTCGGGCAGGACGAAGACCTTGGATTGTTCCACACCCAGCCACAAAGCGACTGCGAACATACCCGCCATCAGGAGGATGGGGGTGCGCATCTTTCGAAGTCCGGCCACTACTTCATAGCGATACCAGTTCCAGATAGATGTGGCTTTCCCTTTGAATCCCGACATGAAGACAGTCCATCCCCATTTGAAGTTGAGGTTATCCAGTTCGCGGCCCAGCATTTCCTCGCGATTGAAATGGCTTATACCGGTGCGCATCAGCAGTCCGGCGATAATGATGAGGCCCAGGATCGCCCACCACAAAATTTCATACTGCGCCCAGAACATCACAATGCTCTCTCCCTGAATGAGGAAGGTCATGGGAATGATGATGAAGGAGGCCAGCAAATTGGCGGCCCGGACGGAGGTTGTCTGGGTGGAGACGACCACCGCCCCGCTGACCATCACAATGGCCTGAACGGTAGTTAAAATAAATATTTGGACGATCAGGGTGGTTTCCGGTATCCATCCCACGCTGCGATATACGCCAAACAAGTAAACCAGGATGCCAAGATAACTGGCCAGCAAGGGCGGCACGGTGACGGCCATCAACTTTCCGAAGAACAACTGGCTGTCGGTGATGGGGCTGGCGAGCAGGGGTTCGATGCTGCCGCGTTCCTTTTCGCCTACGAAGCTCTCTAAAGCGATGACCAGCGAAATCGAAATAGGGAAGAAGCCCACCACCATCAGCAAGAAGGGGATCAGCCGGTCTCCGACGATGGGGGCGTCGTAGCGCTCGACGAAGGTCACCGCCTGTTGGGCAGTGAAATTCATCAACATGGGGAAGATCAAGGTGAGGGCGATGATGGGAATGATGATGCGCCAATCGCGGAACTGGTCGCGGACTTCACGCCGGGTGATGATGAGGGCGGTGCGTAAACTTTCAACCATTGGACACCTCTTTATGTTCAACGACCGATACGGCCTTTAGATAAACTTTTTCCAGGCTGCGGGGCACTTCGCGCAGACTGAGGATGGAAAGCTTCAAATCCAAGAGGGCGCGAAGCACAGCGGAGTTGTAGATTTCCGGTTCTGGGGTTTGGAATCTCAGCCAATTCTGGCCTTGACCGGTCAGGGTGACCCCTTCGGGGAAGCCGAGGTCTTGGCCGTTCAAGTCCGAGCTGAGGCGGACCTCATATTCGGCCGCGCCTAAAAGTTGGTTTTTTAATTCCTGGATGGTCCCATTGGCGATGATCTTTCCCCGGCGGATGATGGCGATGCGGTCGGCGAGGTCCTCCGCTTCGATCAGGTTATGGGTGCAGATCACGATGGCGCGGTCTTCGGAGCGCAAAGTTCGGATAGCGTCGCGCACCAGGCGGGAGCTTTCCGGGTCCATAGCGGAAGTAGGTTCGTCGAGGAGGAGGACCGGGGGGGTATGGATCAAGGCGCGGGCCAGGGCTAATTTTTGGCGCATCCCTTTGGAGAACTCGCCAATGCGGCGATTCCGGTCTTCTCCTAAACCGAATTGATCCAGCAGTTCGTCGGCCTTGCGCTGGCGGACGGATTCATCCATGCCATAGAGTTCGGCGTAAAATTTCAGATAATCTATGGCCGGCATGCGGTTGTACAGGCCGTGATGCTCGGTGAGGACGCCCACGGAAGCCCGCACCTGGGCGGACTGCTGGATCACGTCGTATCCGGCGATCTGGGCAGTGCCGCGGGAGGGAGCCAACACCGAAGTCAACATGCGGACGGTGGTGGTCTTGCCTGCGCCGTTGGGACCCAGCAGGGCCAGCAGTTCCCCCTCTCCAACCTGCAAGTTCACGCCGTCAACGGCCTGGAAATCGCCAAAATTCTTGGACAAGTCTTGGGTTATTATCATAATTATGTTTTCGAAATCAACAATCTGGTTATGGCGGAATCAATTTTCACGCAGCGCCATAATTTATTATAGCTAATAACCCCCAGCAGGCAATGAGAAAACAGTCCCCCCTATCAAAAGTGTATGGGTAGTCTGATAAGGTGAGCGGCGTTTACGAAAATCAACCAATTAGGGCATTTTGGATTTTCGTGACTTGGCGTTGTGGGGTTGAAAAAAAATATTAACCACCAAGTCACGAAGACACAAAGAAAAACAAAACTAAGGCAAAGTTAGGCCAAATGTTGATAATTTTATTCTTCGGACTCTTCTACTTCTTCGACTACTTTCTTGGGTTGGGGGCGAATCCATTTTTTTATTAGGTCTAGAGCACCATGGCGGTCTGCCAATAAATAACCACAACCTACAGCCACGAAAGCGACAAAGGTCTGGTTGGCGTTGATGCCGCCAAGCTGGGAGGCGTCGAGGCGCAGGAAGTCCAGCAAGAAGCGTCCGATGGAATACGTAATCAGGAATACCAACGCCAAGTCGCCATCTTTTAGCTGCCTTCTGTAGCGGCGGTCGAGCCAAAGCAGGAGAGCCATGTTGCCCAGATTCCAGATTGATTCATACAAAAAGAGTGGATGGAAGTAACTGAATTGAGCGTACTCAGTCACCGGGCGGTCAATCTTGATGGCCCAGGGGAGGGTGGTCGGACTTCCATAGAGTTCTTGATTGATGAAGTTTCCCCAGCGGCCAATGGCCTGCCCCAATGCCACACCGGGGGCGATGACGTCCACCCAGGCGGTAAAACTTTGGTTGTTTTTCTTGGCGTACCAATACACCACCAACCCGCCCACGATCACCGCGCCGGGAATGCCCAGACCGCCCTTCCAGATCGCCAGCGCATCCAGCGGGTGGGTGAGGTAATATTGGGTGGTGTACCCCAAAGCGACCATAGAAGGCGGCGGGGTGAAGATGTGCCACAAGCGCGCTCCCAGGACGCCTCCGATGACGACCCAGATCAAACCATCCCAGATGTAATCGGTGTTCATGCGTTTGCGTTCCGCTTGCCGGTTTATCATCCAGGTTGCGGCGACAACGCCCAACATGAGAATGATCCCATAGTAACGGATCTCAAAATTTCCTATCAAGATAGCGGTTTCGGTAAATTCCATGATTTAGCTCCTCAGAATAAGATTTGGTTACGGCGCTTAATAATTTGAATTGCGAGGCTGACTTTCGGATACTGATTGACAGATGGCAAACTACTTTTTGTGGACCTCTCGACGCACGTACAAAATGCGCTGAAAAGCAGTCAGGTTGGTTCCCAGGGCTAAAATCAACACGCCCCAGAAGGGGAGATTGAGGACCAAGGCTGGGACGATGACGACAATGCGCTCGAAGCGGGTCAGCAAGCCGACTTTGACATCCAAATCCAGGATGACGGCGCGCGCTCGTATGTAAGACACCAGCACTGTCCCGGCTGCCGCCAGATAGGACAAGGCAACAGCCAAAGTGTTATCCTCTTGAAGAAAGTAAAACAAAAAGCCGCCCATAATCAGCAGGTCGCCATAGCGGTCGGAGACGGAGTCTACATAGGCTCCAAACTCCCCCGGCTCGCCGCGCAGGCGGGCCATAGTTCCGTCCAGGGCGTCTATTCCGCCGCTAAGGGCGACGATCACGCCTCCCCAGAACAATTCTCCAATGGCGACGAAATAAGCCCCTACGGCTACTCCAAGCACCCCCAGGAGGGTCATGGTGTTGGGTTTGATCCCCAGCGAATTGAAGAAGGCCCCAAGTTTATCCAACAATCCTTTGAAAACGAACCTAAAAATATCGGACAAGGTCAGCCGCTCTTTCTTTTCAGTGATATGGTCCAAGTTCAATCCTTTTGCAGCGCAAATTTTGGTGACGGCGGGGGTAAACCCAGGCCACATAACAACTGGGGTATGCTATCGCAGGGTATGAAACCTGTCAAGCGGTCTGCTCCTCTTGGTCTTCGTCAAATTCGTCCTCAGGCCCTACCATAACCTCCCGCTCGCGCCCGCCGCCCCGCGGGGGGCCAACAATACCCATGTCTTCCAATTCATCCATCAGGCGGGCGGCCCGCGGGTAGCCGACCCGCAAGCGGCGCTGGATCATGGATGTGCTGGCGCGTTGGGTTTCTTGAATAATGGCGATGGCATCTCGGACCAGGTTGTCGCGGTCGGCGAGAACGGACTCCCGGGCCAGCATCTCGTCCCAGGGAGGGGGTTCATCGTCTGTGGATGGGCGGTTCTTGCGCCAATATTTTATCACCCGCTCCACTTCTGCATCGGTCACGATCACACCCTGGGTGCGGATGGGGCTGGAGGCCTCAGGGGGCAGGAAGAGCATATCGCCGCGGCCCAATAAGTGTTCGGCTCCGGAAGTGTCCAGGATCACGCGGGAGTCCACACCGGAAGCGACGGCAAAAGAAAGCCGAGCCGGGAAATTGGCCTTTATCAGGCCGGTGACGACGTCGGTGCTGGGCCGTTGGGTGGCGATGACCAGATGGATGCCGGTAGCGCGGGCCATTTGGGCCAAGCGGATCAGGGTGTGTTCGGTCTGGTCGGGAGCGGACATCATCAGGTCGGCCAACTCGTCTACCAAGACGACTATGCGGGGCATGGGTTCATAATCCTTGCGGCGGCGGACTTTGCGATTGTATGAATCGATATCCCTGGCGCGCAGGTCTTCGAGGAGTTTATAGCGGCGCTCCATTTCTACCACGACCCAACGCAAGACACCCAGGATGCGCTCCAACTCGGTTTCGACTTTGCCGTAAAGGTGGGGCAATCCGTTGAAGCGGACCAATTCCACCATCTTGGGGTCTACCATCACCAGCCGAAGGTCGTCGGGGGTGTTGTTCATCACCAGACAGGTGGTGAAGGCGGCGATGCTGACCGACTTCCCCGAGCCGGTGGTGCCGGCGATGAGCAGGTGGGGCATGGCGGCCAGATCGGCGACCACGGGCTGCCCGGAAACGTCCCGCCCCAGGGCGATGGCGAGGGGTGAAGCAATCTTATAGAAGGCTTCTTCTTCCAGGACGGGCCGCAGCCGCACGACGCTGAAGCGTGAATTGGGCACTTCGATTCCGACATAAGAGCGTCCCGGCACCGGCGCCTGGATGCGCAGCCTCTCGGCGGAGAGGGCCAGGGCCAGGTCGCGGGTCAAGCTGGATATCTGGGAAATGCGAACTTTCTGACGGGCGGCTTCGTCACCGGAGCCGGAGGCATTCTTCTCTTTGTAGCCCGGCTCCACGGCGAATTGAGTCACCGTAGGTCCCACCTGGAAGTCAATCACTTTAGCGGGGATGCCGAAATCGGCCAGGGTTTTTTCGATAAGGCCGGCGGTCATGTTAATATTGCGTTCATCCGGCCGGGTGGCGCGTTCGCTGATCAGCAGGTCCAGTCCGGGGAGGCGTTCATCGCGGGGGGGAAGGCTGGCGGGCTTGGGGGCGTCATCCTCCACGCGGAAACTCTTGCGATATTCCGCGGGGAGAGGCTGGGGTTTCTTCTTCTTATTGGTTCCCTTCGCTTTCAGAGAAGTTTCTGGCCCCAACGCTGGAGAGATACTGACTGCCGGGGCGGCATCCTCCTGGTCATCGGCAGGCGGTGGTGCGCCTTCGAGGAGGCTGGTGAGGAAGGCGGCGATCTTTGATCCCTGGCCCAGGCCAAACACCAGACCGAGGGTCAACAACATCAGAGGAATGGCTCCTCGCCAGAACGAACCGACCATTAATTCCAAAAGGTATGCCAAAGCCCACCCAATTCGGCCCCCATCCAAGCCGAGTTCAGCCCGATCCGAGGAGACTCCTCCCATGGCGGCCAGCAGGGGAAGGACTGACAAGGCGGCCATTTCCAGGGCCAAGAGGCGCGACCACCGCAACTGGGGCATCTTCCCGATGCGACGCTGCATCAACATCATCCCCAAGACCGTAAAACTAACGACCGCCAATATGCTGCCCCATCCCAGCCAGAGGCGCAAAAAATCTGTCCAGGGTGTAACGAGGGTTCCGCCGGTCAACCCAAGCAGGCCCAATAAGGTCAGCAAAGCCAGAGCCAACGCCAAAACACCGCCGATGTCTCGCCACAAATACTGGAAGCGCATCAGGTAGCGCAAGGCCGCATCCAACCCAGTCCCCTGGGAACGGGAGTTGGAAGGTTTCTCTTGGGCGGCTTTGCCGGAGCGTTTTTTAGTCATCGTTTCAAGCCGCAGACTCCGATTCTGCGTTTTCTTCTCCGGTGAGGGAAGTTTCTAGGCTTAGACCTAATCGTTGGTGGTCAGAATCTACGTGCAGGACGCGGACCATCACTTGCTGCCCTTCTTGCAGCACGAGCCAGGGTTTCACGTGGCCTTTGATCCCCATTTCAGAGACGTGGATGAGGCCTTCCAGCCCTTCTTCCAAACAGGCAAAAGCGCCGAAGCGCACAATGCTGGTGACCACAGCTTCTCTTACGTCCCCGATCTGGTAGCGTTGGTGGGCCTGTTCCCAGGGATTGGACATGAGCCGCTTGAGGCTCAAAGCCACCCGCCCGCGCTCGCTGTCAATCTGCAAGACCAGCAGATTCACTTCCTCACCCATTTTCAGCACATCCACCGGGTGGCGGACCCGACCCCAGGAAAGCTCGGAAACGTGAACCAGGCCTTCCACGCCGCCCAGGTCAACAAAAACGCCAAAATTGGTGACGTTGGTCACCGCGCCCATGATGGTTTCGCCAGTCTTCAGGGTGCGGAAAAGTTCTTCACGGCAGCCTGGCTCACCCAGCCCGGCCCGTTCAGACAAAACCACGCGGCCGCGCTGCTCATCGCATTCGATGACTTTCAAGCAAAGGGAGCGCCCCAGGTAAGAGGACAGCATGTGCTCACGTTGGGCGTCATCCATCTCTGGGTCCATCTCCATCAGATGGGAAACAGGGACGAAGCCGCTCAAGTTGTTTCCGGTCACCAATAGGCCGCCCCGGTTGTAATCCTTGACTTCGTAATCGAGGATGGTTTCCTGGGAATAGAGTTGGTTGGTGAATTCCCAATCTACATCTACAAGATGATCAGAGTCCTTGGCCGGTTTAGCGCCGGTATTCGATTTCCCATAATTCTCTTCTTCAGCCAGCACCGCTTCCCACCAATTTTCGTCGGGCGGGGCTGGCGGCCCCTCATCCCTCCACTGTCTTTTTGATTCCACTGATAATGCTGCCTCCTTCTGCGATGTCATCTATGGCCTGGCGTTCCATCTCGACAATCGCCTCCGCCACGACCTCAATAGCGATGCGCTGCTTGCGATACAGGTCAGCCTCAGACATAGCCAACCGAAGGGCAATCTCGCGCACCTTGCGCCCCTCCATGAACTTCATCTCCAATATATTATATAAGATCCACTCACCGGTAAACCGTCTTTCTCCTTCTGGACGAACCCGCTCAATGGCTTGACGTAAAATTGAGCGAAGGGCATTGATGGTGTTCCCTTCGTGCTCTTGGAGGGTTTTTTGAACGATCTCCAAGCCCACGAGCGGGTTCTTGGAAAGCTTAGGCCCGCCCCAATAGTGCCTCAAGGCATCTTTGACCCAGGTGAGGTAATCGGCGGCGGCGGGGTCTTCCAGATCGGCCAATACGCCTCGCTTGTCGTAACGGGCCGCGGCCCGCAAGCGCTGGATGCGGCCTGCTTGGGTGTCTAGAAGTTTTAGCGATTTCAACACTTCTTGCTGCAAGCGGCCTTCCTCCAAAGCCAGGGCGGCGCGCTGCCCCAGGAGAACCAGAGCTTCCTGAGATTCGCGGTCCATTTCTACAATAGCGCTTTGCAGAACTCCCATCAGCCCCAATAAATCATTGGTTTCATTTCCATACAAGGGCAGCAGCCAGAAACGCCCCCAGGAAAACAATTCTTCCTGGCCGGTTCCGTTGGCAATGGCAAGCAGGTTTTGGGAAAGATCCTCGGTCTCCATTAACTCGTCTTTGCCGATAGCGACAATGGTCTCCAGGCCAGTTTGGTCGAAAATGGCGACAAAGGCTATCCTCACCTGGAACTGGTCGCAGGCGGCTGCCAGGACAGATTCCAGGAATTGACTGAGGTCTGCCGGGGTGATGATGCGCTCCTCCAGGCCTTGCAGCAGGGTGAGGTCGGCGCGTCCACCGCCGTGAAAAAGCCACCGCTCCCACACCGGGGAGAGAAGGGTTATCATGTGGCTGATGACCAATACGGACACGACGGTGGTCAGGGGGACGAGACCAGAATATGGAAAGCCCAGCGCGGCTCCCACTCTGCGCACCAGGGTGGTCAAGGCCAATACAGAGGAGGCGGTCACGGTGCCTCGCAGCAGCCATTTGAACAAGCGCCTTTTTATCACCCGGTCAGGCCAGGGAACGCCGAAGAACGCGACTCCGTAAGCCATCATCACCAACAATATCAGGGAAAAGGCGTTGGAGATCAAGGCCGCCCACCAGAAAAGGAAAGGAGAAAATGCGGCGACCTCAGAACCATACAACATATAAGGAAAAGAGCCTAAAGCCGGGGCCAGCGCGCCTATGAGCAAGTATCTCAGGCGGTGGCGGCTGGTCTTGGTGACGGCGCGGCGAAAGGCTCGCTGGAAGATCAACGCAGCTACCAGCAAGCTCAATATATAGTAACCGGCAAATACCCAGGATAGTCCGCTGCGGGAGAGATGGGGGGCCGATTCTACCTGAGTCGCCAATGGGCCGACCAACCAACCGAACTGCAAAGCCAGCAAGAATATCAAAGAGAGCGCGTAGGCCATGCGCACCCCAAAGCGGCGCCGCCCTCGGGAGGGACGGCCGGTGGTCGCTAACAGAGCGTCGGAAAGCTGCAAAAATGCGGCGGGCAGGATCACGATCCCCACCCATTGAAAGCGCAGCCAAACTTCAATTTCGGTATCCAGGCTGGAGGCGCTGCCCAGAGCTTCCCCGCTGAAGACGATGACGACACAAAACATGATGATGGCAAAAGAACGGGCCACGCGGTCGCGGAGGTTAAAGGTGAGCGCGTAGATCAGCAGGGAGAAGGCGGTGACCGCGACCACGGCGGTGACAACCTCGTTCAAATCTTGAAGCAAACCTATCGTAAATGCAACTATGGTTTCAACGTTCACTTGATACCTATACGTCAATCATAAGATTGGTCAATCGTTGGACTGGGACCCAATCATCCGCCGTCCAACGGCTTGGCGAAAAATAAAGTGATGTCTTGGGTGCTGTAATAACGGTCGTTATAGCCGCAGAAATCGTAGCCGAATTTCTGGGCCAGACTGATGGCGGGATAATTCTTGGATTGCATCTCCAGGATGATGCGGCGGAGGTGGTTGTCTACGGCCCATCTTTTGGCGGTGGCGAGGAGCTTGGCCCCGATCCCTTGCCTCCGGTAGCGCCGCACGACGGCTAGGTCGGTCAGCCAGGCAGTATCGGGCGCTAAACCGCTCATCAGGCTGGCGTAGCCCATCACTTCGCCATCGGAGACGGCGACGTACAGGGCGTTGCGCTGGGTCCATTCATCGGCCAGGGCGAGGGGATCGCGGGGGTATTCCACCCGCACCGAGCGGGGCAGGCGGATCTCCCGGAAGACGACGCCGATCTCTCCATTTTCGGAGCGAAAATCCATCTGCCATACGTGATCGGTGGTGTAGCCGTGGTCAAAGGACATCATATCAGGTATGTCGGTTCGGATGGCAAGGCGAATTTCAACTTGGGGCATAAAGACTCCAATAGTTAGGGCGACGAGGATATGCGCACCCGAATGCGGCAGGGCGGCCAGCCAACGCCGTCGGCGTCAGTCACAATGAGTTGCAAGATATAGTCCCCTGGCGGCAGCAGAGAGGTATCCCAGATCTCCACCAGGGTATCATCTTCAACAACATCCCGTCCGGCCTGGATGGTATGCCATAGGGGCAATTCCTGCGCCCATTCAACTTTAAAAAAGCCGAAACCGGGGATTGAGGCGGAGCCCCGGACCTCCACTTCACCGCTTATCTCGGCGTTGTCTATGGGTGAGGTAATCATCACCTGACCCGGCACGCAGCCTTCCTGGTCAATAGCCACAGTGGGCAAGGCAGTCACCTCGCCAGAGGGATCAAGCGCAGCGCCCGGGGTTAAAAACATATCCAGGGTGGGGGTGGGCAAACTATCATAGATGCCTGGCACGATAAAAGACACGACCATAAATTCAGTCACCGAAATGACCAGCAACAAGGCCAGAATTATAGTGGTCTGGTTCAGGCGGCGTTGGGCGCTTTCTCGTTCCAGGCCGTAAATTGCGCCTTTTAATTCTTGCCACGCTCCCCAAAACCGCCAAAGATACATGATCCCGCTTATCCCTATTACTAGATAGATGACCAATTCATAGGTCTTGAAGAAACGGAATATTTCTGCCATGTTTGCTGTATTAATCTCCTTGAATTAATTCAGAGAACCAGCCCCAGGGCCTCTTGGTTTTGTTTATTTACCGCAGCTATAATGCCTTCAGCACCCCCTTTATTAGTGTGGTTAGCTTGGGGACGATGACTTTGCCAGCTTCCAGGACTTCTTCGTGGGTGGTCACGGTTTCGCCGTCCAGGTTGGCTTTGTTGCTGATCCCGGAG
>CBDUUP010000075.1:0-14492 GCA_965370435.1 uncultured Anaerolineales bacterium
GAAGCTGTTGAAAGTGATGTTGATGATATTGTCGAAGCAGCCAAGCAGAGGTTAGAATGGTGCCAACATGTTCAAACAACCCAGGATTTACAGCATACTCGATCAATAAAAACAATGTATCGAACAATCCCAAAGAAACGGATTGTTTGTATCAAACTTGGATATCAATCACCTTCCCAAGGTTATTCTTTTGAAAAATTGTGGCCACTATTCAAAGGAGGGTTTTGTCTTGGATGTTTAAGTAGAAGCTTGGAAGCATAGATACCCAACTCTGTTTATCAACTGAGTTTCCTAGGGAAACACACGAACCTCCCCCTAACGAAAAAGCCGAAACGCCATCTTATGGTAAACTATTCTCACGAACACCTGTCCTAATAATCAACCTGCGAGGAGCTGCGAATGGCGACTGACGATAAATTCTACCTGGGGCGAGTCTTCGACCCGAAGACGGGGAAGACGAGCGACGAGAAGCTGCTTTACGACCCGGATGACCTGACCACTCATGCGGTGGTGGTGGGGATGACCGGCTCGGGGAAGACGGGGCTGTGCATTGACCTTTTGGAGGAGGCGGCCTTGCGGGGGGTTCCGGCGCTGATGATCGATCCCAAGGGCGACATCACCAACGCTTTGCTGCACTTCCCCGACCTGCTGCCGGATGACTTCGAGCCGTGGGTGAACGCCGACCAAGCCCGGCGGGATGGGAAGACCCAGGCGCAGGCGGCGGCGGACACGGCGGCGATGTGGAAGAAGGGGCTGAGCGAGTGGGGGATCGGCTCGGAGCGGATCGCGGCGCTGAAGAACTCGGCGCATTTCGCTATCTACACGCCCGGCTCGGACGCGGGGATTCCGATCAGCATCCTGGCCTCGCTCAAAGCGCCGCCCATCCCCTGGAAGAGCAACAAAGAACTGCTGCGGGAGAAGATCTCCGGCACGGTGACGGCCATCCTGGGGCTGGTGGGGCTGGAGGACATAGACCCGGTGCGGTCGCGGGAGCACATCCTGCTGGCGAACATCTTCGAGGCGGCCTGGAGCAAGATGAAGGACCTCGACCTGAGCGAACTCATCCTCCAGACGCAGAACCCGCCCTTCGCCAAGCTGGGCGTCTTCGACCTGAACACCTTCTTCCCGGAGAAAGAACGGTTCGACCTGGCGATGCTGCTGAACAACATCCTGGCCGCGCCCGCCTTCCAATCCTGGATCGAGGGGCAGCCGCTGGACATCCCCAGCCTGCTCTATGGGCCGGACGGGAGGCCGAGGCACAGCGTCTTCTACATCGCCCACCTGCCGGACGCGGAGCGGATGTTCTTCGTCACGCTGCTGTATTCGGCGGTGGAGGCGTGGATGCGGACTCAGGCGGGGGCTACTTCGCTGCGGGCGTTGATATACTTCGACGAAATCTACGGCTACCTGCCGCCCATCTCCAACCCGGCCTCCAAGCAGCCCATGCTGCGGATGCTCAAGCAGGCGCGGGCGTTTGGGGTGGGACAACTGCTCTGCACGCAGAACCCGGTGGACGTGGACTACAAGGCTCTCTCGAATGCGGGGACCTGGCTGATCGGCAAGCTGCAAACCGAGAATGACAAAGAACGCCTGCTGGACGGGTTGGAAGGGGCGTCCGCCGGGAATCTGGACCGCAAGGAATACGACCGGCTGATCTCCAAATTGGGGAAGCGGGTTTTCTTGCTGCATAACGTCCATGCGAAGGAGGCGCGGCTGTTCCAGACTCGGTGGGCGATGAATTATCTGGCGGGGCCGCTGACGAGGACGCAGATCCCGGCGTTGAATGCGCTGGCGGGGGCGAGTCTGGAGGATGCTGCGGCGGGGTCGCCGATGGATCATGCGCAGGCGGTGGCTGTGGCGCAACCATCCGCTGCGGGGCCGGCGATGGGGTCGGAGACGCGGCCGGCGGTTCCGACGGGGGTGGCGGAGTATTTCTTGCCTAATAATTTGACGCTGTCGCAGGCGTTGAAGGTTCACAACCGGACTTTACCCGCGGGGGCGACGTCGAAGGGGATCTTGTATCGTCCGGTGTTGTTGGCGCAGGCGGAGATACGGTTCTTGCAGCGGAAGTACAATTTGGATTATGAGATGGCGCGGACGGCTTTGGTGTATGAGGCCGACCGGCGGGGGGTGGTGCGGTGGGATGAAGTCTTGACTGGGGCGGTGGATGAGCGGAAGTTGGACCGGGGGCCGGCGCCGGGGGCGAGGTTTGGGACGCTGGAGTCGCCGTTCTCGGATGGGAAAGCGCTGAGGTCGCTGGAGAAGGACTTCGTGGATTGGGGCTACCGGACATCGGAGGTGAAGGTGTGGGCGAATGAGGGGCTGAAGGTGTACGCGGGGCCGGAGGTGGGGGAGGGGGAGTTCCGCAAGCAGTGTTCGGAGGCGGCTCGCGAGGCGCGGGACGCGGAATTGAAGAAGCTCAAGACGAAATATAAGAAGAAGATCAGCGCGGTGAAGAAGAAGATCAACCGGGAGCGGCGGGAACTGTCAGAAGACGAGGCCGAACTCTCTCAGCGGAAGGTGGAGGAGATGGGGACTCATTTGGAGAATGTGCTGGGGTTGTTCGGGGGGAGCAGGAGGCGGATCTCTACTTCGCTGACCAAGCGGCGGATGACGACTCAGGCCAAGGCGGACGTGGAGGAATCGATGGACGCTATCGAGGAGTTGGAGGCGGAACTGGCGGAGTTGGCGGAGGAGGTGGAGGATGTGACGGAGGAGGTGCATGACCGCTGGTCGGAGGCGGCGGCGGAGATCGGCGAGATTCCGGTGACGCCGTTCAAGAAGGATGTGCTGGTGGCGCTGTTCGGGGTGGCGTGGATGCCGTATCATCTGGTGGAGGCGGAGGGGAGGGTGACGGAGGTGGAGGGGTATGGGGGGGGGAGTAACTGGCAAGAAAAAAGTTCGTCGAAATGAATGTGTATTTCAAACATTTTCACCACAGAGACACAGAGAACGTCGCTTCGCTTAGAGAGAAAAACAAAAATATCTCAAAAAACTCTGTAAATCTCGGCGGTAATAAAAATGAGGATTTTTTGACGAGTTTCAAGTAGAATCAATAAGTATTAGGCAGCTAGAACATTAGTCACTAACAATGAGGAGGAGGAACGGCGATGTGTGAGGAAGAAACAATCACCGCAGACGCGATCTTGGTCGCGGAGTATGAATATGTTGCGCAGACCGCGTTTCAGGCGCATGAGGATCGCGCCAGGGTATCCACTTTTTATCTGGTTGCGTTGGGGAGCTTTGTGGCGGCGATATATAGTTCAGATAATGGAATTGGCCGAGGTTCAGACGCTACTTGGGCATTTGCTTTCTTTTTCTTTGTGTTGGTTCTCGCTGGCGCACTTACTCTTTTGCAGCTTATCAGGCTGCGAGAGGCCTGGTTTGAGAGCGTCGAGGCGATGAATCATATAAAAGAGTATTACCAGAAAAACGTGGAGAAGGTTGACCTGAAAGACGCATTTCTATGGAACAAGGGCACAATGCCGTCCAAGTATAAACGGGGGAGCGTATCGTTTTTTCTGGCGCTGCAAGTTGCGCTCCTGGGTGGTATCGTTATGGGGGGAGTAATTTACTACGTGGGATTGAACTTCTGGTGGTACCCATTGTGGCAATGGATCATCCTTGGCGGAGTCCTTTATGCTGTGGGGCAAATGCTCTATTATCGGAATGCTCTGAACAAGCAGCCTAAGCCTAAATGGAAAAAATCCTGATCTGTGGCTAATTCAGAACACTACCGGAAGCTGGAGCGCATGTATCACGGCGCGCCGTGCAACCAGTATCATGCGCCGAGGATGAGGATCTCTGAGGGGAGGGCGGAGGTGGTTATTCCGATTCGGGAGGATTTTCATCATGGGATGGGGGTCGGTTGGAACGCGAAGGGGGCGAAAGGAGGCGAAAGGCGCGAAAGGGTTGAGGGGGAGGAGTGGGTTGAGGATGGAGGAGGTTGGTTATGGTGAGCGGGAGGTCGGTTGGAACGCGAAGGGCGCGAAGGGGCGCGAAAGGGTTGAGGGGGAGGAGTGAGTTGAGGATGGAGGAGGTTGGTTATGGTGAGCGGGAGGTCTAGGAAGGGGCACGATTTTGAGGAATTATCTTATGTTGTAATTGGGGCTTGTATTGACGTGCAGCGGCAGATGGGGCTGCACTGCATGGAGGTGGATTATCAAAGGGCGTTAGTGATTGCTGTATCCAAAAAGAAATTGAAATTCGAGCGTGAGGTTGAGGTGCCGATTGAGTATGACGATATTGTGGTCACCCAACGACGGGTAGATTTTGTTATCCGCGATGACGAGGCCGAACTCATTATGGAAACCAATGCCAAGAGTGAAATTCTTCCAGAGGACGTGGAACAATGTTTGCTTTATTTACACCAGGGCAGGTACAAAGTGTGTCTGCTGGTCAACTTTGGGGAGAAGCCGCTGGGAATCCGGCGTTTTGTGCACACACCGGAAGAAGGAGCGCGAGAGGTGTGATGAGGCGGCCGTTTCGAACCCTACTTCCTCCATGCGAAGAAGGGCGCCACGGGAAAAAGAACTCGCCCGCTATGAGAATCTTTCGCGTTTTTCGCGTAGTTTCGTGACTTTCGTGTTCCAAACGACACAACAATGAGAAAAATATGACCTCTGAAACCCACTACCGCAAGCTGGAGCGCATGTAGCACGGCGCGCCGTGCAACCAGTATCACGCGCCGAGGATGAGTATCTCTGAGGGGAGGGCGGAGGTGGTTATTCCGATACGGGAGGATTTTCATCATGGGATGGGGGCGGTGCACGGGGCGGTGTATTTCAAGGCGATGGATGACGCGGCGTATTTCGCGGTCAGTTCATTGGTGGAGGATGCGTTTGTGCTCACGGTCAGTTTTCACGTGCATTTTTTGCGGCCGGTGATCAGCGGGGAGATGCGGGCGGTGGGCGAGGTTGTGTCCGCTTCGCCGAAGCTTTACGTGGCGGAGGCGAAGGTGTATGATTCGCGGGGGCGGGAGATCGGGCGCGGGTCGGGGGATTTTGTGCAGAGTAATGCGGGTATTCCGGCTGCATGAAATACAATTCTCTCAAAAAAATATTAACCACCAAGACACGAAGACACTAAGAAAAAAACAAAAACTTTGGCATAAAGCGGGAGGGTATGTAAGGGAGAATCTCCCGCAGGTTGTGTATTGATGGTGAGATGAATCGTTTTGGGGGAGGTGATAGCTGAAATGGATGTGGTTCGGTTGAACCTGCGGGAGGTGGGTGACGAATTAACGGCGGTTCAAAAGCCTTGCGTATGATTGGAAACCGTGCTAGAATCATTTTAGCTGGGGTTGCGATGTAGAGTGCATCGGAAAGTGGGCAACCCCCACTTTTCTGCTTATTAAAAGCAGGGATAACGCAATCCATCCTTATAGTGTACGATTCGAGAGCAAAGCATATGAAAAAAGAATTCATGTTGGCTTTCAACGAAGTGTTGGAAGACAGAAAACTCCCCAAGGAAGTGGTCATGGAGGCGTTGGAAGCCGCCATGATCTCGGCCTATCGCAAAGCGGTCAACGCTTCCACGGCCCAACAGGTGTTGGCCGAGATTGACCTTGACAGCGGGAATGTCTCCATCTTCGCCGAGAAAGAAGTGGTCGAAGAGGTGCAGGACGAACGCACCGAGGTGGTCCTGGAAAAGGCCCTGGAAGTTGACCCCGAAGCCGAGATCGGCGGGATCGTGGTGGTTGAATCCACCCCGGAGAATTTCGGGCGGGTGGCGGCCCAGACTGCGCGGCAGGTCATCCAGCAGCGCATCCGGGAGGCGGAGCGGGAAGCCCAAAGAGTACACTTCAGCAAATTGACCGGAGAGATCGTCAGCGGGATCGTGCAGGCGGCCAACCCCCACGTCATCACCATGGGGTTGGACCGCAAGGCGGAGGGACGCATGCCCCGAAAGGAGCAAATTCCGGGCGAGCGTTTCCGCATCCATGATCGGGTGCGGGCCATGCTCCTGGAAGTCAAATCAACTCCCCGCGGCCCGGAGATCATCCTCTCCCGAGGACACAAAAATTTTCTGCGCCGTTTGATGGAAGACGAGGTGCCGGAGATCTATCACGGCCTGGTTGAGATTCGATCTATCGCCCGGGAGCCGGGCCATCGCTCGAAGGTTGCGGTGTTCGCCCTCCAGCCGGGTATTGACCCGGTGGGCGCTTGCGTCGGAATCCGGGGTGTGCGCATTCAGGCTATTGTGCGGGAACTGAACGACGAAAAGATAGATGTGATCGAGTGGAATCCCGACCCGCACGCCTTTATCGCCAAAGCGCTCAGCCCCTCGCGGGTCTCTGGGGTTTACCTGGAGGAGAACGATGAGACCAAAACAGCCACCGTGGTGGTGCCGGAGGATCAACTGAGCTTGACCATTGGCCGCAACGGGCAAAACGCCCGCCTGGCGGCCCGGCTGACCGGATGGCGTATTGACATCAAGAGCTTATCTGAAGCCGCCGGCGAAGCGCTCAAGAAGGTCCTCACGGACCCCGAGCACGCCGATGATGCCGAAACCCTGGCCGAGACCATCCCTCAGATCGAAGCCACTCTCAAGAAAAAAGCCGAAGGCCGCCCGCTGACCCCGGAAGAATACACCACCATGAGTCTATTTGTGGACCGGGTGGAGAAAGGCGTCATCACCCGCCGGGAGGCTGAGATGGAAGCGCTGAGAGAGCGCAAAGACGAAATATTATCCCATATACCGGATTCTGCCTTCGACATACCCCTGGACGAATTGGGGCTGTCTCCCCGAATGACCATCACGCTCACCGGGGAGGGATACTCTGCCATTGGCGACCTGATGTACCAATTAGCCTTCGACCTGGACGAGATCCTTAAGATCAACGGCGTAGGCCCCAAGACGATGGAAGAGATCGACGCCAAGCTGGCCGAAGTGGAATTCCCGGAGCCGGAAGTTGTAGAGGAAGAAGTGGAGCCGGCCGCGGAGGGCGTGGAAGAGGTGGATGAAGCCGCCGAAGGTGCGGGCGCCGAAGGTGCGGGCGCTGAAAGTGCGGGCGCTGAAGAGGCACCCGAAGGCGAGGCTCTCGAAGGAGCTGAAGCCGCCGCGGACACTGAAGCTGAGGCTGAAGCGGTTGGGGCGGAGGAGGCTGGCGAGGATGAAGAACCCGTCGAGGCGGCAGTAGAAGAAGTGGAAGACGTGGATGCTCCCACTGAGGATACAGAAGAGAAGAAAAAGAAGAAGAAATTTAGAGAGTTGGAATACGATCCCGATCTTGACGTTACCATCTTGAAACGGCGCCGCAAGAGCGATGATGACACTTGGGGCGAAGAATGGGAAAAATAGGCGCCCAGATTAAGTTATAAGAGTTCTGGCAGGCGTTCTGTACGCGGAGACAGCCTGCGGGAACCAGTCTGCAAACGATAGAGAAGTGGCGAAGAAAAAAGAAAAACGGCGCAAACACGTTCCCCAGAGAACCTGCGTGGGTTGCCGGACGGCGCTCTCCAAGAGGGAGTTGACCCGGATCGTGCGCAGCCCGGAGGGCGTCCTGGTAGACCCCTCTGGGAAAATGAAAGGCCGGGGCGCATACCTGCACAACCGCCGATCTTGCTGGGAAGCAGGTTTGAAGGGCGCGCTGGCGAAAGCGCTGAAGACCAACCTGACGGTGGAAGATAAGGAACGCTTGAACACGTTCATGGAAACGTTGGTAGGTTGAAGGTTAGAAAGTTGAACGTTGGGACGTTAGAACGTTGGAACGTTTAAAAACTGGAACGCTGAGACACTGAATCGCTGAAACACTGAAAGGCTGGAACGTTGGGACGTTAGAACGTTGAAAAACTAGAACGCTGAACGTTGGAACGTTAGAACGTTCTAACGTAAGAACGCAATAAAAATGGAGGCGCCGGATGAGTGATAATGGAAAAGAAACCAAAAATATAGAACTCCCTGCCAGCCTGACAGTGCGTGACCTGGCAGAAATAGTAGAAACCAGCCCGATCGAGATCATCAAAACATTGATGGTCAACGGGGTTATGGCAAATATAAACCAAACCATAGACTTTGACACCGCCGCCATTGTAGCGTCCGAGATGGGCTTCGAGGCGACTCTGGCAAGCTATGACCAGGCTGAAGGCGAGGATGACGGGGAGATGCCCTTGTGGCGGCGCTTGATCGCGGATGAAGACCCGGCCAAACTGGTGGACCGCCTGCCGGTGGTCACTATATTGGGGCACGTAGACCACGGTAAAACTACGCTGCTGGACGCCATCCGGGAGACGGAAGTGGCCTCCGGGGAGGCGGGCGGGATCACCCAGCACATTGGGGCTTATCAAGTTGCTCACAACGAGCGGAGCATCACATTCCTGGACACGCCCGGCCACGCGGCGTTCACCGCCATGCGGGCGCGCGGGGCGCAAGGGGCCGATATTGTGGTGTTGGTGGTCGCGGCCGATGATGGGGTGATGCCCCAGACCCGGGAGGCGCTGGCCCACGCCAAAGCCGCCCAGGTGCCTATTGTGGTGGCTTTGAACAAGATTGACCTGCCCAGCGCCAACCCGGAAATGGTCAAACAGCAATTGGCCGAAGCGGGGTTGATCCCCGACGATTGGGACGGCGATACGATTGTGGTCCCGGTCTCGGCCAAGAAAAACGAGGGGCTGGAGGACTTGCTGGAAGCCATCCTGTTGATCGCCGACAGCATAGAAATCAAAGCCAACCCCAAGGGCCATTTGATCGGCACGGTGATCGAGGCGGAGAGAGATAAATCCCGGGGCGTGATGGCCAGCTTTCTGGTGCAGAACGGGACCCTGGCGATGGGCGACATTGTGGTGGCGGGGACGAGCTACGGCAAATTGCGAGCCATGTTTGATTACCAGGGCCAGGCCATAGACTCTGCGGGGCCTTCCATGCCGGTATCGGTGATGGGTTTGAATGACGTGCCCCAGGCGGGAGACCCCTTCCGGCTGGCGCGAAACGAAAAAGAAGCCCGCTCTCTGGTGCGAGACCGGAAAGAAGCCTCCAAGAAGGCCAAGACCTCGGCTCAACCGGCGATAACGCTGGAAAGCATGTTCGAACGCTTCCAGAGCGGCGAGGTCCAGGAACTGCGCCTGGTCATCAAGGCTGACGTGCAAGGGTCTTTGGAACCTATCGTAAACTCGTTGAGCGAGTTAACCGTCGGCGACATTACGGTCAACGTATTGCATTCTGGCACGGGCAACATCGGCGAGAACGATGTCATGCTGGCAGCGGCTTCGAAAGCCATCATCATGGGCTTCAACGTGAAGGCTGATTCAGCAGCCCAACGTATGGCAGAGAGGGAAAGCATTTCCATTCGAAACTATGACATTATTTACCGCTTGATGGAGGATGTTGAAAAGTCCCTCAAGGGCATGTTGGCCCCGGAGGAGAGAGAGACGGTGTTGGGCAAGGCGGAGGTGCTGGCGACGTTCCGCATCCGCAAGGTGGGGATCATCGCGGGGTGCAGGGTGAGGGAGGGCGAACTGCGGCGCAACGCCAAGATGCGGGTGATCCGAAAGAAGAAAGTTATTTTCGACGGCCAGATATCTTCGTTGAAGCACGAGCAAAATGACGTGCGGGATGTGAAGAATGGTTTCGAATGCGGGGTCAGTATCAAAGGCTTCGATAAATTTGAAGAAGGCGATATGTTAGAATGTTACAAAATCGAATTGGTGGCGGTTGAGTGATTGGCGATTGAATCCTAATGGTATCTGAACTGCGAGCCCAACGAATTGGAGATCGGATCCGAGATGAACTCTCTGGGATGTTGGTCTTGGAAGTGACCGACCCCCGACTGGGGGGCGTATCGGTCACTGGGGTGGATGTGGATAGGGAACTGGCTTACGCCACTATCTACGCCTCGGCGTTGGAGGGATCGGAACGCAAGGATGAGATTCTGGCCGGGTTTGAGCATGCCAAAGGCTATCTACGTCATCAATTGGCAAAACGATTGGACTTGCGGTATTTCCCCCAACTGCGTTTCCGATGGGACGATACGCCTGAAAGGGCTGACCGGATAGACCGATTGCTGGATGACATAGCGGCAGCAGCGCCAGCCCCAGAAGAGGAC
Organism: uncultured Anaerolineales bacterium; assembly: GCA_965370435.1. Lineage (GTDB taxonomy): Bacteria > Chloroflexota > Anaerolineae > Anaerolineales > UBA11579 > CBDUUP01. Next base: position 10,043 of record CBDUUP010000075.1, read on the forward strand.
GATGACGAGGATGAATAAAGCCGAACTGGCTTTGCTGAAACCAATGTTGGCGGAGGCCCAGCGGGTGTTGGTGGTCTCGCACCTCCGGCCGGACGGGGACGCGATAGGCTCAGTGCTGGGTCTGGGATTGGCTCTTCAGGAGATGGGGAAAGATGTGCAGATGGTGTTGGCGGACGGCGTTCCGGCGGCTTTTGGTTATCTCTCCGGGGTAAAGCAAGTGCGCAAGAAACCGGAAGGCCCGGTAGACCTGACCGTGGTGGTGGATTGCGGCGACCTGGCGAGGGTGGGCGGGGTATTGAACGGCTATGGGCCTCCTCAATTGAACATTGACCATCACGCCAACAACCCCCATTTTGGGGAGGTGAATTTGGTGGACGTTGAGGCGGTGTCGGTGACGGAGATATTGACCCGGATATTCCCTGAACTGGGGCTGCCCTTCACGCAGCCTATTGTGGATGCGCTTTTGACGGGGATGATCACGGATACGATTGGTTTTCGCACGGGCAATATGACGGCGAAGGCTCTACGCACGGCGGCCGACCTGGTGGAGCGGGGGGCCAACCTGCCGGAGTTGTATTTTCAGGGCCTGGTGCGGCGATCTTATCCAGCGGTGCGCTACTGGGGGGCGGGTTTATCGCTGCTGGAGCGGGAGGATAATCTGGCCTGGGCTACGCTCACGCTGGAAGACCGCAAGGCGGCGGGTTATTCGGGACGAGATGATGCAGACCTGGTCTCCTTCCTCTCTACTATTGAGGAAATAGACGTGGCGATGATATTCGTCGAACAAAATAAAGAAGAAGTCAAAGTCAGTTGGCGATCAAAGCCGGGCTTTGACGTTGAACAAGTTGCGGCCCAGTTTGGCGGCGGCGGACACGTCGCTGCGTCGGGCGCGCAGATCAAGGGGTCTCTGGAGGAGGTCAAACGTAAGGTAATACAAACCACATGTCGTTTACTCAATTCTAGCACGGAGGCTATAGGAAGCGCCGCTTCCCCTTAAGTCCATTTCCCTCAAAAATGAGGGAACTTGCTGGTTATAATTCCAGCAGGTTAAACTTACTGAAAGAGAGAGAAAAAAATGAACAGAAGAAATGATTCAAGAAGACGAGGTCCACGAAGACAAGACTTGGGTAGAGAAGCTCCAGACAGCAACGTCTCCGGTGTGATCGTTATTGACAAGCCGGTGGGGTTGACTTCCCACGACGTAGTGCAGATCATCCGGCGGGGGACGGGGATCCGGCGAGCGGGGCATACGGGCACATTGGACCCCCGGGCTTCGGGAGTGTTGGTGGTGTTGGTCGGTCCGGCGGTGAGGCTGAGCGAGTTCGTATCCGCTTCGGATAAACGCTACCAAGCCACGATCCGGCTGGGGGGCAGCACGGATACGTATGACGCGGAAGGCAGTTATACGGAAGCTTCTCCGGCAACCTCGGTGTTGGATCTGGATATCACCGAGGAAGGCTTCGGCGAAATGCTGCAAGAGTTCATTGGGGAGGTTGAGCAGGTGCCGCCGCCTTTCTCGGCGGTCAAGGTGAAAGGCAAGAAGGCCTACGAAATGGCCCGCAAGGGCGAGGAAGTGGAGCTAGAGCCGAGGATGATCAACGTCTTCAGCCTGGACTTGCTGGAGTGGGCGCTGCCGGAAGTGGTGATTGACGTGTATTGCTCTTCGGGCACTTACGTGCGCTCGCTGGCCAACGACATAGGCGAGAAACTGGAGGTGGGGGCGCATCTGGTGGGGCTGCGGCGGACCAAGAGCGGGGCCTTCACCCTGCGGGATGCGGTCTCCCTGCGCCGATTGCGGGAGTCCTTTGAAGTGGGGAACTGGTACCAATATCTGGTCCCTGCAGCGGAGGCGCTGACCGAATGGAACTCCATTGAACTGGACGCCGACCAGGTGGAACTGGTGCGCCACGGGCACCGGGTGCCTGCGGAACCGGGTTCGGAGGGCATGGTGCGGGCGGTGAGCCAACAAGGCGACCTTATCGCTATTATGCGATTCGTGGAGGATAATGATGGGGAGTGGCAGCCTAAAAAAGTTTTCCTGACCTCCTAGCCAGACCAGATGGAGCATTTCTGGTCATTGGACGAGGTGCAGTTGGATGATTCCTGGCTGACCATCGGGGCATTTGATGGCGTCCACCAGGGACATCGAGAAATATTGCGGAAACTGACTGCTGGAGCGCACGCGGTAGGCGCTCCGGCAGTTGTGCTTACGTTTTTCCCCCATCCTATGGCAGTCTTGCACGGCCCCCAGTTTTCGTTCTATTTGACTACGCCGGAGGAGAAAGCGTTCTTGCTGGCGGAACAGGGGGTGGACGTGGTGATCACGCACTTGTTCAACCGGCAGTTGGCTTCGACTTCGGCGCGGCGATTCATGACCGATCTACAGGCCCACCTGGGGATCAAACAGCTCTGGGTGGGGTATGATTTTGCGCTGGGGAGGAACCGGGAGGGGGACGTGGATGGTTTGCGGCGACTGGGGGAGGAGATGGGGTATGCATTGGAGGTGGTCTCTCCGGTGGGGGCGGACGGGGAGGTGGTTTCATCCAGCCAGATACGCGCTCTGTTGTTGGCGGGGGAGGTGGGGAGGGCGGGTGATCTGCTGGGGTGGCCTTATCTGATCACGGGGGAGGTGGTGCGAGGGGAGGGGCGGGGCCGCAAGATCGGGGTGCCTACGGCGAACTTGAAGGTGTGGGAGGAGCGGATGGTTCCGGGTTCGGGGGTGTATGCGTGCCGGGCCAGGTTGAGGGGAACGCCGCACCTGGCGGTAGCCAACATCGGGGTGCGGCCCACTTTTGAGGCTCATCCGGTGGCCCCCCGGGTGGAGGCTCATTTGTTGGATTTTGAGGGCGACTTATACGGACAGGAAATGGAGTTGGAGTTCTTGGAACGGCTGCGGGGGGAGGTGCGCTTTCCTGACGCGGAGGCGCTGGCAGCGCAGATCCAGGTTGATATTGGTCAGGCGAGGGAGGTTTTGGGGGCTGGCGATTAGGTTCAGCGACTAAAGTCGCTTGAACCTTTACGAAGTCCGCCCTTCGGCGGACTGAGAAACGGCTTTTGAAGAACAGAACTTGTTTCGGCTGGATGAGAAAGGTAAAACATAAGAGACAAAGAAAAACTCTCTTGTTTGATGACCACTAAGACCACTGAGACTACTTAGACCAGTTAGACTAGTCCCCCCCATGCGACAGTATCTTGATTTGATGGAGCATATCCTGGATAGCGGGGTTGAGAAGGGGGACCGCACCGGCACGGGGACGCTTTCGGTGTTCGGTTATCAGATGCGCTTTGATCTGGGGGAGGGGTTCCCCTTGCTGACCACCAAGAAGCTGCATCTCAAGTCTATCATCCATGAATTATTGTGGTTCCTCCAGGGGGACACCAACGTCAAGTATTTGCAGGATAACGGGGTCGGGATATGGGACGAGTGGGCGGATGAGGAGGGCGAACTGGGGCCGGTCTATGGGGCGCAGTGGCGTTCCTGGCGAACGGCGGAGGGAGGGACGGTGGATCAGGTCTCGGAGGCAGTCGAGCAGATCAAAACGAATCCCAATTCCCGGCGGTTGATAGTGAGCGCGTGGAATCCGGGGGAGATCGAGAAGATGGCCTTGCCGGCCTGCCATTTGCTGTTCCAGTTCTACGTAGCTGAGGGGGCGCTTTCCTGCCAGCTTTACCAACGCTCGGCGGACGTGTTTTTGGGGGTTCCGTTCAACATCGCTTCTTACGCGTTGCTGACTATGATGGTTGCCCAGGTCTGCGGGCTGCGTCCGGGGACTTTCGTGCATACCTTGGGGGACGCGCATTTGTATACCAATCATTTGGAACAGGCCCGGCTGCAACTCAGGCGGGCACCCTACCCGCTGCCGCAGATGAAGATCAACCCGGAGGCCGATTCTATTTTCGGTTTCCAGTATGAGGATTTTGAGTTGACGGGGTATCAGGCGCACCCGCATATCAAGGCGGAGGTGTCGGTGTGATCGTTTCGATAATTGTTGCGATGGATGAGAAGCGGGGGATCGGGCTGCGGGGGGGGATTCCCTGGCGGGTGTGGGGGGAGCAGCTTCGGTTCAAGCGGATCACGATGGGGCATCATCTGATTATGGGGCGGAAGACGTATGAGTCGATTGGCAAGCCGTTGGAGGGACGGGTGATGGTGGTGTTGTCTCGTGACGCTGGTTATCAGGTGGAAGGCTGCCAGGTTGCAGGTTCGTTGGAGGAGGGGTTGGGGATGGCCAGGGAGGCGGGGGAGGATGAAGTGTTCATTATCGGAGGGGCGGGGGTGTACGCGGAGGCGCTTCCGTTGGCGGAGCGGATGTATCTTACGGTGGTGCATGCCGAGGTGGAGGCGGATAGGTTTTTTCCGGCGTTCGAGGAGGGGGAGTGGGTGGAGAGAGAGGCAGTGTTTTTTCCGGCGGGGGGGCGGCATGTGTTTGGGTATACTGCGAGGGTGGTG
>CBDUUP010000076.1:0-14463 GCA_965370435.1 uncultured Anaerolineales bacterium
ATCCGGCCCACATGCAAATTCGATACTAGAAAAAAACGCTATCTGGTATAATTCCCACCGTTGTTTTGAACCTTTTTTTGCTTAAATTAGTACAATAGAGTGATGCAGTGTACTCTCTCACTGCGTATTTTGCCTTGCGGAAACAGCACGCCAGCCGGAACCTGGCTAATCCTGCGCTGAGGAGAACAAAACATGACCAATTATCTTATCCGTCGTTTATTCCAGATGGCGATTGTGGTCTTCCTATCCACCATTGCCATCTATGTCCTGCTGAACGTCGCCCCCGGGGGACCGCTCTCCGGCATGCGCCTGGCGGGCAACCGGGAAGACCGAGTCAGCGATGCTGACATCGCCCGGCTGGAAGCCTATCTAGGGCTGGACAAACCCTTGGCCCTGCGCTACATCACCTGGTTGCTAGGCGATGACTGGCTGGGCGCTGATTGGGTCTACGTCGGCCTCACCCCTTTCAAACAAGACAAGATCGGCCGGAACGGTGTAGTTGTCACCAAGCGAAACAAAGACACTGGAGAAGAAACCGTCGTCCAGGAATCCTTCCGTTTCTGGGCCGACCCTGGCGTATCCATCCTCAACCCCGGCTATATGTTTTGGGTTTGGGGCGAACAAACCGGCGAAGACACCTACACTGCCGACGCCATCCGCGTCAAACCAGCCTCCACCGACGAACGCCCCGACGATGTAATTGTTTGGGGGAATGTTTTTACACAAGATGGCACAACCGTCGTGATCGAAGACTTGAACGATCATAAATACACCATCCTCACCGACGAAAATACAGAATTCACCTTCCCCGCAGGCGAAGGTAGGCCGCGCCCCGAGGAAGGCACTTGGCTGAACATTACCTGGTTGACCGGATCCGCCGGATGGATGTCAAAATTCGCCGGATACCATGACGACCACCACGGTCTGCTGCGTCTGGACTTCGGCACTTCCTGGGCCACGCACCAACCGGTGATCGACATGATCGGATCCCGCCTGAGCAACACCCTCATTCTGATGTCTTCGGCGGTCGTGCTCTCACTCCTGGTCGCCATCCCCATCGGGATCTACTCCGCCATCCACCAATACAGCCGGATTGACTACGCCGTGACCACCTTCGCCTTCTTCGGCTCCGCCATGCCGGTCTTCTGGTTCGGCCTGATGATGATCCTGATATTCTCTTACGTGTTCAAGAATATGGAATGGCCCTTCTTGCCTTCCGGCGGGGTCCAGATGGTGCGGGCAGCCACTGAAGGCAGCTTCCTTTACATGCTAGGCACCGAGCCTGGCAGCCTGGTAGACCGCATCGTCCACCTCTTCATGCCGGTCACAGTCCTCAGCCTGCTCTACATGGCCGGATGGAGCCGTTTCATGCGCACCTCCATGTTGGAAGTGCTCCGCCAGGATTACGTCCGCACGGCCCGGGCCAAGGGCCTGATCGAACGGCTGGTGATCGTCAAACACGCGGTGCGCAATGCCATGATCCCCATCGTCACCATCGTGGTTTTCCAGATTCCCGGCATTTTCGGCGGCGCCATCCTCACCGAGACCATCTTCAGCTACCCCGGCATGGGACGCCTGTACTTTGACGCTCTGGGGGCCAACGACTGGCCGGTGGTGATGGTTCTGCTCTTCATCACCTCGGTTCTGGTCGTGGTCGCCACCCTGGTACGCGATGTGCTCTACACCTTTGTAGACCCCCGCATCCGCTTTACCTAACCCGAGGAGATTCGTCCAGCAAGGGACAATCCCTTGCCAGACGGCCTCCCCTTGCTCAAGATACGGAATTATCGTAAAAAAAATTAAGGAGATTTTATCATGGCTGTTGCTGAACTTCAAAGCGAAACCCTCCTAACGGTCGAAGAAGAAAGTCCCTGGAAAGTCGTCTGGCGACGCTTCCGTCGGCATAAACTGGCCGTAGCCGGTATGATTATCACCATTTTGATCATTCTCGCCTGCGCCCTGGCTCCCGTGGTGGCGCCTTATGATCCCTTTGCCCTCAACAAAGACCCCAACACCGGCGCTATCCTCCGCAACGACGCCCCCTCCCCAGACCACTGGATGGGCACCGACAGCATCGGCCGTGACGTGTTCTCTCGCTTGCTCTTCGCCGGACGTATCTCCCTCTTTGTGGCTTTTTTCGTCACCCTGGCTTCCGAAACCATTGGCACCGTCATCGGCGCGGTTTCCGGATACTTCGGCGGAGTGGTCGATGACTTGATCATGCGATTCGTGGAGTTTCTAATTACCCTGCCGCTATTGCCTTTGCTGTTGGCCTTTTCCGCCCTGCTGCGAGGCATCGAAATCCCCGGCCTCAAACCTGAATGGTCCAGCGTCGCCATCATCACCTTCATCCTCATCTTTTTTGGATGGACCGGCGCCACCAATCTGGTGCGGGGCATGGTGCTCTCCCTGCGCAATCAGGATTTCGCCGAAGCCGCCCGGGCCTTGGGCATGGGCAACACCGGCATCATCCTCCGCCACATGATCCCCAACGCGCTGGCCCCCATCATCGTCAACGCCACCCTCGGTTTGGGCGGGGTCATCATCCTTGAATCGGCCCTATCCTTCCTGGGCTTCGGCATCCAACGCCCCATCCCCACCTGGGGCAACATGCTGGAAGAATACCAACAAGACATGTGGACCCAACCGGCCAAAGTCTTCTACCCCGGTTTGGCTATCTTTGTCTGCACCGTGGCTTTCAACTACGTCGGCGACGGCCTGCGCGACGCCCTGGACCCCCGGCTGAAACTATAGCCTCAATCCCGACGCCCAAACGAGTTCATTTATACGCCGCGTAGAATGTGTATTTGTAGTAAAATTCACTTGTTTCACCCGGAGAGAAGAAACAGCCTACATGAAAGAATATCGCAAACCCACCCTGACGGGGATGGTTCCCACCGCCCTGGTAGTCTTAACCATTATCGCTTACCTGGGCATTGCCATCAACACCCAAGACATACTTTGGGCCTGGCCCATTTTCTCCGCCGAACCTTCAAAAATCGTCATCCACTGTTACGGAACCGACATAGTCATTGACCCACGCACCCAGGATCATCGTGAATTGGCCGATACCTTAAACCAAATCCTTTCCGGCCGAAAACGCTGGGATCCAATAACAATGTCCTCCGAAACCTACCGGTACTACTTGACCAGCGAAGCCACCTTGACCGTGGAATATCACTACCAGCCCGACATAGGCATCCACACCTGGTTCAAACACTACCGTGACCTAGCCATCCTTATCGTCCCCCTCGATGGGCGGCACGCCGCTATCAACCCCGTCTTTGGCCGCACCCGAGGAAAACCTGCAATTGGAGCAATGCCTGCGCTTGAACCAATGTCCGCAGTTGGAGCCATGATCGTTAATACCACAGCGCCGCTCCTGGATCACATCCAAGAGCAAGGACTGTGTCAAAAACCCTAAGGCAATTATGCTAAAGGAAAATTGTGAGGGAGCCCCGTGACTGACAAAACTGCTCAACCCCTGCTTGAGGTCAAGAACCTCAAAACCTACTTCTTCACCGAAGACGGCATCGTCAAAGCCGTTGACGGCGTAGATTTATCCGTAGCCCCTGGCGAAGTGCTGGGACTGGTGGGCGAATCTGGCTGCGGAAAAAGCGTCACCTCGCTTTCGATCATGCGCCTGATCGGCATCCCCGGCCGGGTGGTAGACGGCGAAGTATTCTTTGAAGGCCGCAGCCTGCTGAACCTCTCCGAGTCTGAAATGGTCGAAATGCGGGGCAACCGAATGTCCATGATCTTCCAGCAGCCTCAGAGCAGCCTCAACCCGGTCTTCACCGTCGGAGATCAAGTTGCCGAGGTATTCCAGATCCACCGTGATATGGGCAAAGAGGAATCTTGGGAAAAGGCTGTCGAACTGCTTCGCCTGGTCGGCATCCCCGACCCGGAGAAAAAAGCCTACGCTTTCCCCCACGAAATGTCCGGCGGACAAGCCCAGCGAGTTATGATCGCCATGGCCCTGGCCCTCAACCCCCAACTTCTACTCGCCGACGAGCCAACCACCGCTCTGGACGTGACCATCCAGGCCCAGATCCTGGACCTGATGCGCGACCTGCGCGAACGGATGGGCACCTCCGTCATCCTCATCACCCACGACCTGGGCGTCATCGCCGAAATGGCCGACCGGGTGGCGGTAATGTACGCGGGCCGCATCGTCGAGCAAACCGAGATCAAAGCTCTCTTCGCCAAGCCCCTCCACCCCTACACCCAGGGCTTGATCGCTTCCATTCCTGTATTGGGCGTGGTGAAAGACGAACTGGACGTCATCCCCGGCGTAGTCCCCAGCCTAATAAACCTGCCCCCTGGCTGCCGTTTTGCCCCCCGCTGCCGCCCCCGGGTAGAACACCAACTCACCATCTGCACCGAATCCGAGCCAGACTTGCAGCCGGTCCTCCCCGACCACTCAGTACGCTGCTGGCTCTACCAAAGCGACAACGGGCATAAAGCCCCCCTCAAAGTTACCTAAAAATCCCGGTAGACTAATCCTATCGTAGTTAGAGAGGCGTCAACATGAGCGAAAAAACTGAAAACGGAAACGGCATCGGCATTGGCGAGGACATCGTCAAGGTTGAAAATCTCGTCAAGTACTTCCCCGTGCGCGGCGGACTGCTGAGGCGAATTGTAGCCTGGGTGCAGGCTGTAGACGACATAAGCTTCACCATCCGCAAAGGCGAAACCGTGGGTCTGGTAGGCGAGTCGGGCTGCGGCAAGACCACAGTCGGGCGCACCATGCTCCGCCTGATCGAACCCACCAGCGGCTCGGTCACCTTTGAAGACACCGATGTGTTCAACTTGAAAGGACGGGCCTTGAAGAGCCTGCGCCGCGACATGCAGATCATCTTCCAGGACCCCTACGCATCGCTAGACCCCCGCATGCCCATCGGCGAATCCATCGCCGAAGGCCTGAAAATACACAACATCGGCTCCCCCAAAGAGCGCTTTGAAGTGGTCCTCAACACCCTGCGCAAAGTAGGCATGGAAGACTACCACGCCCGCCGCTACCCCCACGAGTTCTCCGGCGGCCAGCGCCAGCGCATCGGCATCGCCCGGGCTTTGGCCTTGCAGCCCAAGTTCATCGTCTGCGACGAGCCAGTCTCCGCCCTGGATGTCTCCATCCAGTCGCAGGTGCTCAACATCCTCAATGACCTGCAAAAAGAATTCGGCCTGACCTACCTCTTCATCGCCCACAACCTATCGGTCGTCGAGCACATTTCCAGCCGAGTAGCAGTGATGTACCTGGGCAAGATGGTGGAAATGGCTCCCCGCGAAGAACTCTTCCGCAATCCCCTGCACCCCTACACCCAAGCCCTGATGTCGGCCATCCCCATCCCCGACCCCACCATCAAGCGCGAGCGGATCATCCTCAAGGGCGACGTGCCCAGCCCGCTCAATCCACCAACCGGCTGCCGCTTCCACCCCCGCTGCCCGGTCGCCATGGACCACTGCTCGATGGAAGAGCCGGAGTTCAAGGAAGTCAGCCCCGACCACTTGGTCGCCTGCTTCCGGGTTGAGTAACCCGCGTCACAATAAACATTGCCAACGAAGCCGGTCCCTCCCGGCTTCGTTTTCTTTTATCCAGAGAACGGCGACACCCAATGTGCCGCCAAGTGTTTCGAGAAAAGCAAGAATATCACTGCTCCTCTCCCCGCCATGCTTTACAACTCTGTAAGCCTACAAATTTCCCCGCCTTCCTTGAGATAGCGAGATTAATTTCGTGATATACTTTTTTTATGGCCGCCTACCGTGTCCTTATCGTAGATGACCAAAAAGAGGTGTCCAGGGTGTTTCGCGCCGGGTTGGAAACCCTAACCGTCGATTTCGACATCACCGACGTCCCCTCCGGCGAAGAAGCTCTCCTGGAATTCAGCCTGAATTCATTTGACCTGCTGGTAGCTGACGTGCTCCTGCCGGGTATCTCTGGTTTAGAGTTGATGGAAAAGCTTCTGGCTCAACAAGAAGAGCTTAAAGTCATCCTCATCAGCGGAGTGACCGAGAAAAAAATACGCCGCCAGGTAGCGGAAGCCGGAGCCGACGCCTTCTTCTTCAAGCCGGTCGAAATGGCCGATTTCCTCGACGCGGTTGAACGCGCCCTGGGCATGGTTGAGTCCATCCTGCCCACCGAGATGGAAGTGGAGATCAAAGAAACCGCCGCCGAACGGAAAGAAGAAAACTCCCCCAAAGGCCTGTCCAACCGCATCGCCGATCTGCATAAAGAATTGGAAGCCGTCTCCGTGGTCCTGTTGAGCGACCTGGGAAACGAACTGGTGCAGGCCGGCAAACTCCCCCCCGAAATAAAAGACGCCCCTTTGATGTCCGCCATTATGGCCGCAGTGAGCGCCAGCACCAAAGTCTCCATCTTCCTGGGCCTAAACTCCCCGGAGGGCATCCTGTGTTTCAAGGGCCAGGACTACGAACTCTTCATCTCTCACGTAGGGATGTCCTACGCCCTGCTGGTGACCACCCAAAGCGCCCAAGAGACCCAGATCGCCACGGTCTCTCAGGCCATCCGCGCCGCGGTGAATGATATTACCTCCATCCTGTCCAGCATGGGGGTTGCGATGACGGCGGAGGAAAGCCCCCCCGAAGCTCCGCCCGAACTGGAGGAAGAAGAAATCGAAGGTTTGGCCGGTGATCTTGAAAACCTCTTCAAACAGGCCGAACTCAAACCCGAAGACGTGGACGAATTCTGGGACGCGGCGTCCACGGAGAGCAGCGGCGGAGACGTGAGCAGCGCCGATTCACTTTCCTACGACCAAGCCCGCCAGCTAGGGTTGGCGCCGGGCGAAGAATGAAAACGATAATTAAAACGCCAGAAATTCCCTGTCCTGTGATACAATTTACTCCCCTCGGCGGGATCGAGTTACAATTTTGGGGCGTGGTGTAATGGTAGCACAGCGGACTTTGAATCCGTTAATCCAGGTTCGATTCCTGGCGCCCCGGCCTTAGTTCTAAATGGATACCCTCTTGACCGAAGACGACCCTGAAAGTTCTAGGGGCTTCTCCACCGATAATAGCGAGCCTCGCGCTGTCCCACCGGCAGCGCTGCGCTCGTTATTTTAATTGGGACGCGGATGAATGTTGATATTCAATTCTAAATCGATAAGTAATTCTATAAATAATGAAAAGAGAAATTAGTGAATGGATAATTGTGAATAGAGAAATGTGTTTCTATGTTGTCGAGTTCCAGAATTTCCTAAGTGAGCGCTTTCTATAAAACTGTTGCTTACAATCTATTATCGATTCTCTATTCACCAATCTCAAATTATCTGAGCGCCAGTATAACTCCAAAAAATCAGCGTTCATCAGCGTCCTATAAAAAACAAGAGACTACCATGAAAAAAACCGCCCTCCTCCTCGCCGCCGGACAAGGCACCCGCATGAAATCCAAGCTCCCCAAGCTGCTGCACCCGTTGGGCGGCCGCCCCATGATCTGGTACAGCCTGGAAGCCGCCCAACAGGCCACCGGGGCCACCCCGGTCGTGGTGGTGGGGCATGGGGCCGAGGCGGTGAAGCAAACCGTGGGCGAAGCCGCCCGCTACGTCACCCAGGCAGAACAACTGGGCACCGGCCACGCCGTCCAGCAAGCTGAGTCCATGCTGCACGGGGAGAGCGGCCTGATATTGGTCACCTACGCCGACATGCCCCTGCTCACCGCTGAAACTCTGACCGGATTGGTCAACGCCCAGGAAAACCATTCGGGGCCAATCACCATGCTCACCGTACAGGCCGAGGATCCCCGCGGCTTTGGCCGCATCGTCCGCGATCCTGCCGGACAGGTCGTCGCTATCGTGGAAGAAGCCCAGGCCACCCCGGAGCAGCGTGAGATCAAAGAGCTGAACGTCGGCGCCTACTGCTTCGCCGCGGACTGGCTGTGGCAGGCCCTGGCCCGGATTCCGCTCTCCCCCAAGGGTGAATACTACCTCACCGACCTGGTCGGCATCGCCGTGAGCGAGGGTTTATCGGTTCAAACTATGGCCACCCAAGACCTGGCCGAGTCCATCGGCATCAACACCCGGGTTCACCTGGCCGAGGCTGAAGCCCTCCTGCGCCGCCGCGTCAACCATCGCTGGATGGAAGCTGGCGTGACCTTGATCGACCCCCAAACCACCTATATTGAACCCACCGTCATCCTCGGACAAGACACCACAATCTGGCCCAACACCTACTTGCTGGGCGAAACCCAGATCGGCGAAAGCTGCACGCTAGGTCCCAACACCCTCATCCGGTCATCCAAGCTGGGGGATGGCTGTGAAGTGACGGCTTCGTCGCTGGAACACGCGGTGGTAGAGGACAACGTCGATATCGGCCCCTTCGGCCACCTGCGCAAAGGCGCCCACCTGGCCTCCGGCGTGCACATGGGCAACTTCGGCGAAGTGAAGAACGCCTACCTGGGAGAAGGAACCAAAATGGGCCACTTCTCCTATATCGGCGACGCCAACATCGCAGAAGATGTGAACATCGGAGCCGGAACCATCACCTGCAATTACGATGGGAAGGAAAAGCACCATACCGAGATCGAGGCGGGGGTCTTCATCGGCAGCGATACCATGCTGGTGGCCCCGCTCAAAGTCGGCCAGGGCGCTATTACCGGGGCCGGAGCGGTGGTCACCAAAGATGTAAAACCCAACACCCTGGTCGCGGGGATGCCCGCCCGCGCCATCCGAAAACTAGAAGACCATGAATGACCCACAAATTTATTTAATCTGTATACTCCTCCTCCTCCTTGATCTGGTAGTGGCCGCCATCCGAGCCAGCTTCATGAACACCCGCTACGTGCGCCTGGTAGCTTTGCGCGACCAGGGAGGAGTTGAGATCAATAAAACGCTTGACCTGCTCAACGGCAACGCGCCTCGTCTGCGGGCCAGTTTTCAGATCACCCAGGCCATTTTGCGCTTCGCCCTGGCCGGACTGCTTCTGGCATCCTTCTCACCCTGGGAAGGAAATGGGGCCTATCTATTCACCGTCACCGGCCTCCTAATCCTGACAGGATTGTTAATTTGGTTTGGGGAGTATCTGATAGAATGGCGTATACTTAATAACCCTGAACGCTGGGCCGTACGGCTGACTTCCCTGGCCAGCCTTCTAATCGCCGTTATCTCGCCGCTGTGGTTCCTCCCTCTTTTGCTCTCCCGGAATTCCCAGAGCGATAACGGGAACCCCGCCGTGGTGACCGAAGAGGAGTTGAAAACGCTGGTCAATGCCAGCGAACAAGGCGGCATGTTGGAGCAAGACGAACGCCAGATGATCTTCTCCGTCTTCCAGTTTGGCGATACCCTGGCGCGTGAGATCATGGTGCCCCGCATTGACGTGCTGGCCCTGGAAGCCCACACGCCCCTCCATCAGGCTGTAGATGTCCTGCTCGAATCGGGCTTCTCCCGGGTGCCGGTCTATGAAGAGACCGTGGACAACATCATCGGACTGCTTTACGCTAAGGATTTATTGCGAGTCTGGCGGCAGGGTGATAAAACCGGCTCACTACGTGACATGCTGCGTCCGGCCCGCTTCACCCCAGAGGCGAAAAAAGTGGATGACTTGCTGGAAGAAATGCAGTCCCAGCGCATCCACCAGGCCATTGTGGTGGACGAATACGGCGGCGTGGCCGGGCTGGTGACTCTGGAAGACATCATCGAGGAGATCTTTGGAGAGATCCAGGATGAATTCGATGAGGCTGAGGAGATGCTCTACCAGCGGATCAGCGACGAAGAGTACATCTTCCAGGCCCGCATTGACCTGGATGACTTCAACGAAGTCATGGGTAGCCATCTGGTCAAAGACGAGGCTGAAACCCTGGGCGGCTTGATCTACACCCGCATCGGGCGGGTGCCGAAAACGGGAGAACAGGTCGAAGAGAACGGATTGCTTCTGACCGTGGAGCAGATCAGCGGACGCCGTATTCGAAAAATTCGGGCACGCTGCCTCCCGCCCCCGGTAAAAGATGACGAGGATTAAGCTATGTTAACCGACGAAATGCGCCAGAACTTGATTGAAGTGGCTTCCACAGTCCGGAAATGGGCCTATGCCCCTTACTCCAAATACCTTGTGGGAGCTGCCTTATTGACCGCCTCCGGGCGGATCTACGACGGCGTCAACGTGGAGAACGCCGCCTATCCCGACAGCATCTGCGCTGAACGGGTGGCGGTTTTCAAGGCCGTTTCCGAAGGCGAACTTAAATTTGAAGCCATCGCCGTAGTCACCCAAAACGGCGGCGCTCCCTGCGGCTCTTGCCGCCAGGTGCTGGCCGAGTTCGGCCTGGATATCATTGTCATCACCGCTGATGATACCGGCCATATCCATCAAAAAACCACCGTGGACGGCCTGCTGCCCAACGCATTCGTCCCCGCGGACTTGAACACCGAAACTTGATCAAACTCCCTCATCACAGGCTATCTTTATGCGCATTCTGGTAATCTCTGACATTCATGGCAACCTGACGGCTCTGGAAGCGGTCTTGGCCGAAGCGGGCGAGGTGGACACAGTCTGGTGTCTGGGCGACGTTGTAGGTTACGGCCCGGACCCCAACCAAAGTATCGCCCGCCTCCAGGAACTGCCCAATTTCATCTGCCTGCTCGGCAACCACGACGCCGCCGCCATCGGCCAGATTCCCATCCATGGGTTCAACCCGGAGGCCCGGGCCGCCATTGTCTGGACCCAGAGCGTCCTGGAGCCTGAATCCGCCACTTTCCTAAAAAGCCTGACCCAAACCGCCAGCATTGATAAAGTCACCCTGGCCCACGGCAGCCCCCGAAATCCCATCCTGGAATACCTCCTGGATACCCGCACGGCGACCGAAAACTTTGAATTCTTCAATACCGATTTCTGTTTCGTCGGCCACAGCCATCTGCCCCTGGCCTTTTCCCTGACTGACGGGCAATATCTTTCCCAGCTCTCTGTCCCGCCGGTGAACCAGCCTATTCCCCTGCTCCCCCGCATCATCGTCAATCCCGGTTCGGTAGGCCAGCCCCGCGACCGCGACCCGCGCGCTTCCTTCGCCATCTTCGACACGGAGAACGATACCTGGCAGAACCAACGCGTCGAATACGACATAGCCGCGGTGCAGGAGCGCATGCGGGCCGCCGAACTGCCGGACAGGCACGTTACCCGCTTGACCGGGGGATGGTAAGAAGCCTGAAGCGCTGACAATTCCCCCATTGAGGCTGCTTCCCAGCAAGGGTGAATTGACAACAACCCGAATCCTCTGGGAACTTTCCATTCACGACAAACGTCTTAGAGAGGAAATATAAAATTTAGGAGAAAACACTATGTCTATCAAACGAATCTTGATCCCTGTCACCCTCCTGGCTTTGCTGCTGGCCTCTTGCAACGCCAGCGGAGCCTCAGAACCGATGTACATCCAGTCTGACGTTGAAGCGGAATACTATGGCGGCGGTTCCCCCGTTGAAGAGAAGTTGGACTTCGACGCCCCCATGGGCGCCCCTGCGCCCCAGTCCTCCGTCGCCAGAGACGGAGTCTATGACGAAAGCGGTGAAGAAGAAGTGGACCGCATCGTCATCAAAAACGCCAATCTCTCTCTGGTGGTGGATGACCCTTCTGTTTCCATGGACGAAATCGCCGCCATGGCCGAAGCGTTGGGCGGGTACGTGGTCTCTTCCAACCTGTACCAGATGATGCTGGAGAGCGGCGCGGAAGTCCCCCAGGCCTTCATCACCATCCGAGTGCCCGCCGAGGTGTTCACCCAGACCCTGGACGATATCAAGTCCGGCGCGGGAAGGGTGCTTTCGGAGAATGTCTCCGGGCAGGACGTGACCCGTGAATACACCGACCTGCAATCCCGCCTCACCAACCTGGAAAACGCCGAAGTCGAAATGACCCGCATCATGGAAGAAGCCAACCGGACCGAAGATGTCATCAACGCCTTCAACCATTTGACCGGGATCCGCGAGCAGATCGAGGTCCTCAAGGGCCAGATCAAGTACTACGAGCAGTCGGCGGCTTTCTCCGCCATCAGCGTTGACCTGATCGCCGAGGCAGCCGCCCAGCCCCTCACCATCGGCGGCTGGCAGCCGGTGGGCGTGGCCAAGGACGCCATCCAGGCTCTCATCAACACCCTCAAAGCCATCGCCAACACGATTATCTGGCTGGCGCTGTACGGCCTGCCGACGCTGGTCGTGCTGGCGCTCCCGATCTGGCTGGTGTTCGTCCTCGTCCGAGGCTGGTGGAGAAAACGGAAGACCAAAGCTGTCCAAGCCTCTGAGGCCTAACCCTTATTGAAGTATATAAAAATCTTTCCTCCCGCAGGATTCAACCCTGCGGGAGGTTTTTAATTTGGCAAAATGATAAAGTCTAATCTTCGCCAACGCCTTGCAATTCGGCTCAATTCCGTTAGAATAGGGGAGTTGAAAATACCATTACCCTACTATGGAGGTACCTATGAGACCCGTTTACGCCATTTCTGGAGGCGTATCAAAATTTGCAAAATCTCGCCCCGACAAGACGTTCCCCGCCCTGGTCAAAGAAGCCTACGACTACGCCATCGCCGACATTGACCTGGACTTCCCCACCTTCACCGGCCTGGTGGATGGCTCGGTGGCTTCCTATTTCTCCGACCACTTCACCCGCCAACTCATGGCCGGGATCATGGTCCAGGATTACCTGGGCCTGTGTCCCAAGCCCGGCCACCGGGTGGAAGGCGGCGGCGCCACCGGCGGCCTCTGCTTCCAGGAGGCCTGGAAGTCCATCGCCAGCGGCCACATGGATGTGTGCGTCGCTTACGGCTTCGAGACCATGAGCCACGTGGAGACCTGGAAGGGCAACGAGTTCATCGCCCTGGCATCCGACATCTCCTTCGATTACCCGGTGGGAGGCTTTTATTCCGGCTACTACGCCATGATGGTGACTCGCCACATGAAGGAATACGGCACCACCGTGGAGCAGATGGCCCACGTCAGCGTGAAGAACCACATCAACGCCTATTACAACCCCTATTCCCAGAAGCGCAACCGCTACACCATCGAGGACGTGCGCAATTCGCCTATGGTGGCCTGGCCCCTGACCCGCCTGGACATCTGCGTGATGTCCGACGGCGCGGCGGCCACCATCCTGGTCTCCGAGGAGGGCTTGAAGCGCCTGGAAGACGCCGGAGCCAAGATCCCCCGCCCGCTGGTCAAGGTCGCCGGCATCGGACGGGGCACCGACGCCATGCGCATGGCCGACCGCCCCCACGTGGACTACGATTACTTCATCGAGAATTACGCCACCGAGAAGGAGAAGGCCTCCGACGACACCCTGGCCTACTATAAGAAGATGTGGGACACCGGCACCCGCTATCCCGGCGTCCACTCGTTCCGGGCCGGGCGCACCGCCGGGAACATGGCCTGGAAGCACGCCGGGATCTCCGACCCCCTGGACGAACTGGACTTCATCGAACTGCACGACGCCTACACCTCCAGCGAGATCCAGACCTACGAAGACCTGGGCCTCTGCCGCTATGGGGAGGGCGGCCCCTTCGCCGCATCCGGCAAGGCTTTCATGCCCGGCGTGGATTACGACCTGGACCTGGCCGACGAAACGGCCTGCCCGGTCAACCCCTCCGGCGGCCTCATCGCCTGCGGGCATCCCGTCGGCGCAACCGGCCTGATGCAGGCCGTGTTCGCCATCTGGCAGTTGCAGGCCACCATCAAGAAGCACTTCGACGACGCCACCCTGCAAGTCAAGGACGCCCAGCGCGGCGCCATCCACAGCCACGCCGGCACCGGCACCTACGTCACCGTCAGCGTCCTGGAACGCGAGGAGTAAAATCATGGCTAAAATTCCCCCCAAACGTGAAGAGACCCTGGGCGGCTTCATCGTCCACAACATCCCCTTCCCGGTGGACACCGACCCCGATTCCCTGGCCTTCCTCAAGAAGATGGCCCCCATCCAGATCGAGCAGCCCTACAGCGTCACCTACCTGCACTCCTACGCCCAGGACAGCCCCTGGTTCGCCGGGCTGACCAACAAGCGCCTGCTCGCCAACCAGGACCCGGTCAACGGCTACGCTTACGCCCAGCCCCGCGGCCACGACATGTTCTCCGGCGCGGAGACCGACTGGATTGACATCACCGAGCGCGAGGCCCGCGTGCATGCCTTCACCGTCTGCCACTTCGGCTCGGAGGAGTTCCTCCCCGAGACGCCCTTCGTCCTGGCCCTCATCGAAATCGAAGGCGTGAACACCCTCCTGCTGACCCGCCTGACGGGCCTGGACCCCATGGAGGCCTCCCTGGACTGGATCGGCATGGAAGTCTCCCCCAAGTTCCTGCGCAACAGCAAGCTCAAACCCACCGACGTGTATTTCGCTCCGGCGGAGGGGTGAGGGGACGCTGATTTGCGCGAATAATCGCTGATTTTTTAACTGCCAACCTCCCGCAGGTTTTGAACCTGCGGGAGGTTTTTGATATGACCTTTTTGCCCCTTGACATCCACTAAGTATGAGGTATAATCCACGTT
>CBDUUP010000077.1:0-14241 GCA_965370435.1 uncultured Anaerolineales bacterium
CCTGTATCACAATCTTTGCGGCGGAAAAAATCTGGATGATCTGGGCATTGGTGACCAGATGCTTGGTGATTTCCGATGTTCGGAATTCAGATTCGCCATTCGCAAATGCCAGAGGCAATAATAACTGGTCGGCCAAGTATTGGTCAATCGCGCCATTTGTCTCTTGGAAAGCAACCAACGCGTTCACCGCCTCGTCCGCAACGCGTTCTGCCAGTTTACCTCTTTTGCCCAAAGAAAAATAACTGACTTGGGCGTTCTCGAATTTTGCCAACAACAATAACATAGTGCCTTTTGCACGGGCAGGCATGCTGACAATATCTATCTCTACGGGCTTCTGGATAATTTCCAGGCGTCTCAACGCCTGATCTCTTTGCCTTTCGGCGATGTTCCGATCCAGATTGGCGACGGCTGAGATTCCATCAACACGCAAGAGTTGTCCACGCCGGATTGCTTTGAATGATGACAGTTGCTTGGTCGGATGAATGCTGGCGGTGATTCGCCCTCCGCCGCGAGGATAGAAACCGGCAGCCTCAAGAGATAGTTCAGCGTTGTGTCCCATCCTTTTCAGGGCTGGTAACCAATTCAAGTCCAAGTAATGAAAACAAGGACTCCAGGGGACATGAGTGCCGCCGGTGATCGTCACCATAGAGGATTGCTTTGCCATGCTTAAAGGCAAGAAGATAGTTTGCAGCACTAGCGTTGTCGCCCCCGCAGTGCCTATGTCGAAATGATAATCTCCCGCCCGAATTTCACCCGGCCGGAAACTGAGGCTTGTTGTCCCCATTTTTACGCCCTCAACTTCTGCATTGGATATCGCCGCTGCGGCCATGACTGCCTGGAGATGCTGAGCGCTCAAACCGGGTTTCGATCTTCCGGCGCGGATATTGTCAATACGCATGGCTTGTCTGGTGAGCACGGATAGCGTCAGCGCGCTTCTCAAAACTTGCCCGCCGCCCTCGCCCTGCGATCCGTCAATATGGATCATGAGGGTTCAGCGCTTTTCAGGTTTCCGTCCACCAAAGACTGTATCCTGCGATATTGGGTTGATTTGGCATATCGCTGAAGCTGTTCGATCCGCTTGATCCCCATCGGATGCGTGGCAAGCAATTCGGTGAGATTATTTGCCAAATCATCATCCTCCTGGTCAAGGCGTTGAAGGGCTTGCCTCATCTCGGCTTGGCTCTGTACGTTTCCTCTTGCAGCCAGCTTGACCAAGGCCGAAATCGCTTTATTCAGATTTCCGCACGCCAGCAGCCCAGCCCTGTCAGCCGAATACTCGCAGGCCCGGTTCCACCAACGGAAAGCCAGCGACAAAATCACGAAGGCCAGCGCCGGACTGGGGATCCCCGCCATCCCGCCGACCAGACTGTTTAGCCAGGTGTGGCCCAGGCGGACGTGTCCCATTTCATGCCCTATGATGAACCGCATTTCATCAGAGTCCATCACCTCCAGAAGCGCTGAATGCAGCACGATAACCTTGGGGGATGTCAATCCGAAGGTGTAGGCATTCAGCGATCTGCTCGACGCCACGAACGTTTCCACATTTCTGACTTGCAGCCGTGTTGCGCTCTCCTTCACCAGTGGCGCTAATCGAGGTGAGAGTTGGGGCGTGATGAGGTGTGCTTGAGCCAGGAGAGTTTTATGATGGGAGCGCGTGAAAAGATAGGACATCACAACCATCCCTAGAACGAACACCACACTCATGCAGACCGTGGCGGCGGCTGTGACCACAATCACCAGAAATACCAAGAATAGAGTGATAAAAAGAATGAAGAGTTCGTTCGAATAACGATATGCTGTTGTGTTAAAGCGGCGTTGAGAGTTGATGAGCTTCTCCAGATTCTGATTGAAGGATATGGAATGAATTTTACCCGCTGCTTTCATTAGACGCAAGTATTTATGAATGAGGTAAAATACTACTTGATGAATACCAAAGTTATTACAGTAAATCCAATTGATAAGGAAACTCTTCCCATGACAAAGCAAAAGGCTCTTTCAATTCTTATACTGATTTCTATGCTGCTGGGCGCTTGTAGGAATACTACGGATACCCCGCCTACTAGTACGGCGCATACCGCAACTGATGGCGGCTTATTGTTCAGCGAAGTACTGACTGGCGCGAAAGGGAACAACAACCTGGAGTTCATAGAGTTCTATAATCCCCTGGACGACCCTGTTGATTTGGATGGTTGGGAATTATGGTTTCAGCTAGAGGATGCCGAAGACGCTGTTTTGATATATGCCTGGAGTGATAAAACTTTGGTCCCCCCGAATGGTCACTATTTGCTTGGCCGCGCCGACCAAGATATAGGGATCGTATTGGACGCAGAGTTTGACCAATCCTTGGTCCCTTCTAAGGGCGGACTTCAGCTTTTATTTCCCGATGGCGCAAGGTCCGACAGTCTCAGTTGGGGGAAAGGCCCGGAGTCATTCGCAGAAGAATCTACCGCTTCAGTGATGGATAAAGGAGTTTCCCTGGAACGCTTACCCGGAGGCGACGAGGGAAATAGTACCGATGGTGGCGATAACGCCGCCGATTTCATCCTCAATGACAGCCCAAATCCACAGAACACCGGAAGCCCCGTAACGCCAGTGGTGGATGAAATGTTGTCAATCGAACTCTCGGCCCCCGAATCCGTTGAACCGGGGAGTGAGTTTGAGTATACGATCACCGTCACCAACCAGACCGGTCAAACAGTCCACGATGTCATTGTCGAACTCCCCATTTCCGCTGAACTGGAAATCGTATCAATGCCTGATGGCGTGACCCTGGAAGATGGAATTATCTATTGGTCTATCGCCGCGCTTGATCCTGGTCAATCTCTCACGACCCAATTCAAGGTCGCCACTCCCTGGACCTACTTAAATTTATTGGTCAAGAACTATTATGTTCAAGCTGGCGATTGGCCCACACTTTCGTTTGGCGAACCGGTGCGCAGCTCTGTAGAGGGCGGCCTTATCCCGATTAGTACGGCTCGGACGCTGGTCGGCGCGGAATTGACCATCGAAGGCATTGCCACCATGCACACTGGTGGATTATTTGCGGGCAGCGGAAATGTAAAGTTCTACCTGGCAGATGAAACCGGCAGCATTCAAGTTTGGGTAGATGATGGCGACGGGAGCACTAACATCGTGATAGGCCAACGCGTCCAGGTACGCGGCGTAATCGAGGCCTACCGTGGGGCAATCCAGATCAGTCCCCGTTCCCCTGATGACGTTGTCATTCTCGAACCGCCCAGCGAGGAATCTCTTTGGCCGCCCCTTGAGGTGAGTGTTAGCGAAGTTGCCAATGATTCCGCTCCCCTTCATGGAATGCTGCTGGCCGTTGAAGGGACGGTCACAAGAGTTGAGGAATTTACCTATAGCTTTGAAATTGATGTCATGGATGCCGAGGACGAAGTAGTCACTCTCTATGTGGATAAACAGACCAACATTAACGTTGAACTGATCGAGATCGGCCAACTCTACCGCATGATCGGCGTTTTAGAGATGCAAGACACGAACTTATGGATCTATCCGCGGGTGCAATCTGACCTGACGAAGATATATCCCCCCGTGCTGCTCATTGAAGCAGACGCGCCCATCACCATTGTGCCTGGAGATCTGTTCACCGTTAGCTTGACAGTCTACAATCATACGCCAGACACTGTTACGAATCTCTTGATTTCCATTCCTTTGCCCGCCAATGGCGCAGTTCTCGAATCCGTTCTTGATGGAGGAATTGCAGACGACCAGAGCATAACCTGGACGGTGGCAGAACTGGCAGGAGATGGAGAGAGTATGAGTGTCCGCTATGAGGTCATGAGCACGGGGGATGGCGATCAGATTGCCATACAAGGGTATCAAGTGGTCGCAGACCAATGGGCGGAGCCTGCCCTGGGCCTGCCGTTTTACACCTTCGTGGGCGATACAGTGCCCATCTGGGCGATTCAGGGCGAAGGCTTCCGCTCGCCCTACGTTCTCGACGAGGTCGTGACCTCCGGTGTTGTCATCGGTGTTTTCCCAGACCTGGAAGGGTTCTGGATACAGGAAATCGAGACTGACGATGATCCCCGGACTTCCGCCGGAATTTTCATTAATACTGGCCTGATGGCGCTATCGATTGAACCGGGCGATAGGGTAGAGGTTCGGGGAATAGTTAGGGAAAGTTACCAACAGACCCAGATCATCGTCAATGATTTGGAAAACATCGTCGTTATAGACCAAGACAATGAGCTGCCCGCCCCCATCGAACTTGACCCCCCGGTTTCCGAAATCGAATCCGCCCGTTACTTTGAAGCGGTGGAAGGGATGCTTGTCACCGTTACCGGCCCAGCCCTGGCGGTTTCCCCTATCAACCGCTATGGAGAATTTGTCGTCGTACTGCCATACCATGACCAAGATCGCCTTTGGCAAGGCGAGCAGAATGGTCATGGCATCATGGTGGATGACGGAACATCCGCTGTTCATGAAAATAATTCTGGATTACCGTACGCTGTTAGTACCGGGGACACCATAAGCGGTCTGACGGGGCCTTTGGCTTATACGTTCGGAAACTATAAAATTGAACCCATCGTATTACCGGAGGTTATCAACCAGCCCACTGTCTTGCCCACTCTTGAACCGACTGCCAGTGGCGAGTTCAGCATGATGACTTGGAATGTCGAAAATCTTTTCGACATCTTGGATCCTCATCCCTCCAGCCCTCCGCGGCCGCGCAGCAGTGAGTATGAAATTTCAATCACCAAGGTCGCTAACACCATTCTCTCCGCTGGCGTTCCCACCATAGTTTCTCTGCAGGAAGTCGAAAATATCGGCGTGCTTGAAGACATCGCCAACCATGAGTTGTTGGCCGTCTATCATTACATTCCGATTTTGATTGAAGGTACCGACGGTAGAGGGATAGATGTTGGATATCTGGTGCGGGGCGATCGCGCCGAGGTCATTGATACAGAGCAATTTCCTGCTCCCGGAGGAATTACAAGCCGCCCGCCCTTGCTGATAAAAGTGCAAATCACCACCGATCATGGCCCAGCGACGGTCTATGTGATTAACAATCACTTCACCTCCATGAGCGGAAACCCCTTGGCCACCGAGCCTCGCCGGATCTCCCAGGCCGCCTGGAACGTCACCATCCTGGAATCGATCCTGGCTGAAGACCCAGATGCATACGTCGCCATCCTGGGCGACTTGAATTCCTTCTACATCTCCCGCCCCATAGACACTCTGCGGGATGCTGGATTGCAGCACGTTTTTGAGGTGATTTCAGCCGATACAGCTTACACCTATATTTATCAAGGCCAATCGCAAGTGTTGGACCACATTCTGGTGACACCCTCGCTGATGGGCCTGATCCAACGGGTAGAAGTCCTGCATGCCGACTCCGATTATCCTCCTCCACCGGCGGACGATACCTCGCCCATGCGCAAATCCGATCACGACCCGGTTGTGGCGACGTTTTCCTTGCAGCCCCAGAGCGTACAAAGCTCAAATGGTTCGATTAACCTGCTGCTATTGGTATTCCTGGTTCCCATTGTGAGGAAAACACGCAGAGCCGTCTCTACCAAGAATCTGGCCGACGAAAGAAACTAACTGAAGCAAAAGGAGCATTCGATGAGATTGGGATTGATGGTTGGTTATTCTGGCAAGACCATTGACTTGCCTATGGAGTTGATTAAAGAGGCCGACAAGTTGGGCTACTTCGGAGTTTGGAGCGCGGAGGCCTATGGCTCTGATGCCGTAACCCCCATAGCCTGGATCGGCGCTCAGACCGAAAACATCCACCTGGG
Organism: uncultured Anaerolineales bacterium; assembly: GCA_965370435.1. Lineage (GTDB taxonomy): Bacteria > Chloroflexota > Anaerolineae > Anaerolineales > UBA11579 > CBDUUP01. The sequence goes on from CBDUUP010000077.1 coordinate 5,769, forward strand.
CACCGCCATCCTCCAAATGCCGGCCCGCACCCCTGCCAACACCGCCATGACCGCCATGACCCTAGATCAGCTATCCGGCGGCCGTTTTCTGCTCGGACTGGGCCTCTCCGGCCCCCAGGTTGTTGAGGGGTGGCATGGTTTGCCTTACGGGAAACCTTTGGGCAGAACTCGCGAATATGTGAGTATTTTACGACAGATATTCAAGCGAGAAGCGCCGCTGGTGCACCAGGGCGCTCATTACCAGATTCCCTATCAAGGAGACGATGCCACCGGACTGGGCAAACCGCTGAAAAGCATCCTTCACGGACGCCCCGACCTCCCCATCTATTTGGCTGCCATTGGCCCCAAAAACGTTGAACTGACCGCCGAAATTGCGGATGGTTGGCTGCCCATCTTCTTCTCGCCCCGTCACTTCGATACTGTATACAAAGAGCGCGTCGAGGCGGGCTTTGCCAAAGCCGACAATGGCAAAAGCTTCGAAAATTTCGACATCGCGCCTTCAGTGACCGTAGTGCTTGGGGATAACGTTGAGGCCTGCCGCAACGTTATAAAGCCAGTCCTGGCGTTGTACATTGGAGGCATGGGCGCCCGCGGGAAGAACTTCTACTTTGATCTGGCTTGCCGCTTCGGATATGAGGCTGCGGCAGTGAAGATCCAAGACCACTATCTGGCCGGAGAAAAAATCGAAGCCATGGTCGCCGTGCCTGACGAACTAGTAGACGAAGTATCTCTATGCGGACCTAAAGAGCGCATCCAGGAACGCTTGGCAGAATGGCGCAGCAGCCCCATTACGACCATGAACCTGATGGTGCATGACATCGAAACCCTCCGCTTGATGGCAGAATTGGTTTTATAACCATTCCTCCATGCTCAAACGCCTCGTCGCGATTTCCATCTTCAGATAGTTGAGATTCTTCACCCGCCAACAAAGGAGTGTTGTGTATGAACCCGTATATCGCCGTTCCCCTGTTCAGCCTCTTCGCCTACCTCTTGGGTTCTATCTCGCCATCCCTTTTGATCACCCGCCTCGTCAAGGGCGTGGATGTGCGTGAAGCAGGCTCCTTCCACGCCACCACCACCAACACCATTCGGCAGGTCGGCTGGGGGGCGGGTGTTTTCGTGGCTTTCTTAGACGTCCTCAAAGGTTTCATTCCTACCTATTTAGCCATTCGCTATACCAGCCTCGAATGGCTGCCGCCTTTAATTGCCGCCCTGGCAGTGATCGGGCATTGCTGGCCGATTTTTTCCGGATTCCGCGGAGGTATGGGATTAGGAACCGCGGGAGGCGCTTTGATAGCCGTTTACCCCCTGGGTTTCTTCATAGGGATTGGTGTATTGATTGCCTTGGCTCTCCTCCTCCGCCACTCCGCACGCGCGGGTTTATTAACCGGTCTGCTCATCGCTCCAATATTTTGGTTATTTGGGCAGCGAGGGCAAGTTATATGGTTGACCGCCATAGTAGGCGCAATTCTGGCCGTCCGCTTTATCCACAACTGGAATCGCCAATACCGTGAGTTATGGCTGGACCGCGAGCAGGAACCCCAATAAATAACTACATTCCCCGTGTCGTTTAGGGGTAAAGCTTTTCAGTGTTTCAGTATTTCAGCGATTCAGTGTTCAAGCCTTCTCCCTCACCAATTCAACCGGCAGATGAGCCAAATCAATCGTCGCCTCATCACAGAAAAGCATCGCCCGTTCAATAACGTTTCGTAATTCGCGGATATTGCCCGGCCAATCGTGCGCCATCAACGCCTCCATTGCTCTAGGGGAAACGTCCGAAATATTTACACCCATACTAGGATTGATTTTTCGCACGAACATACCTACCAGGTCAGGGATATCTTCCTTGCGCTCACGCAAAGGCGGTAGATGTAAATCCACCACTTTTAATCGATAATATAGGTCCTCGCGAAATTTTTCATCTTCAATTCGTTCTGGAAGATTGCGGTTTGAGGCCGCCAGCACTTGTATGTCCACCTTTATCATGGTGGTTGCGCCCATCCGCCGGAAAGATTGATCGTCCAACGCGCGCAGCAGTTTGGCTTGCATATCTACCGGCATAGAAGATATTTCATCTAGGAACAGTATACCGTTATCCGCCACCTCCATGAGGCCGTGCTTGCGTTTATCGGCGCCCGTGAACGCCCCCGCTTCATACCCGAAAAGCTCGGTCTCAAGTACTGTTTCTTGAATGGCCGCGCAGTTGATGGGCATGAAAGGTTTGTTGGCCCTTGGTCCGCTTCCATGAATATATCGAGCCAGAATCTCTTTTCCGGTGCCGGTTTCCCCGGTGATAAGCACCGAAACCGAAGCCGCGGCCGCTCTTTGGGCTTGGTGCATCAAATTTTGCATCCCAGGTGTGCTGCCAATGATGAAATCCAGATCTTTTTGTTGAGCTTGGCGCAAGTGGGCCAATTCCCGCCGCATCGAAACAATTTCTTCAGCCCTTTGAATTGATTTTTCAAGCAAAGCCAACTGGATAGGTTTTTGCAAGAAATCATGCGCGCCGTTCTTCATGGCGTCCACAGCCATATCCACTTCGCCATAGGCGGTAATCAAGATGATTGGCGGACGCGCTGGAAGGTGGGCGGTTTCTTCTAATAGACTTGGCCCATACCCGTCGGGTAGCTGCACGTCCAGAAGGATGATGTCCGCCGTGCCGCGTTTGATGCATTCCCGCGCTTCTTCTAGCGTCGCCGCGCCTTCGCTTTCATAACCATTCGAAGTTAAAAACTCGCTGATGGTCAGGCGGAAATTTTCTTCATCGTCTACGATTAGGATTGTTACGCTCATGAGTTTATGTCCAGGAAAGTATTCTTAGTTTGGTTGTCAGCGGCTGGAAGGCGGACCTGAAACACAGTGCCGCCTGGGACGCTGGTTACTTTTATACTGCCCTTATGGGCGGTGATAATGCGTTTTGTGATCGATAGTCCTAAACCGGTGCCTTCCGGGTGAGTGGTAAAGAAAGGTTCAAATATGCGCTCTCGAATTTCCTCCGCGATCCCCGCTCCCGTATCCGACACGCTGATTTCGACATGCTGAACTGCCCCAGGTCCGACCTCTGGTTGAACTCGGATTGTCAGGACGCCACCAGTCTCGCCCATAGCCTGAATAGCATTACTGATGAGATTGGTGAATACCTGTTCCAGTGCGCGGGAATCTCCCATGACCAGCGGGATTCGCGGCCCGATTTGGAGTTCGTGCTCAACATTTACCCTTGCCATTCGAGGCCGCCATCGCTCAACCATGCGACGCAGTAAAACCTCTATCTCCATAGGCTTCACTTGGTATTCAGTGGCCTTGCTGAAGGAAAGCACCGAATCCATCAAGTGAGTCAACCGGTTGGCGTCTTCTTCCATTCGGCGGATTTGATCCCGTTTGGGATCGTCTTGCGAAAAGTCAAGGGCCATCAACTGCAAGGTAGTGCTGATATTGTTGATCGGATTGCGAACCTCATGGGCGAAGATGGCGGTTACCTCTCCCAGGAGCGCTCGTTGTTCAAGTTGTTGGGTTTGAATGCGATATTGTTCGTGCTTGCTCAAGTCTTGGATGAATATGAGGATGTTCTCTGGCGCGCCCACGCTCGTGGGCGCGCCCTCGCTCGTGATAGGGATCAGGCGGATATGGGCCAGAAACGCTTGCCCGTCTCGCCGGTGCAGATGAATATTCCCCAGATTATGGGTCGCCACTCCCTGTTTGGCGGTCAACAAAGCCGCGGTGAGGTTCTTGGCCCCGATCAGAATATTGTCAATCGGATGGCCTTCAACCTCGCGGCTGGCATAGCCAAGCTGTTGTTCTGCCGCATTGTTCATTTCCAGGATGGTTAAATCAGGCCCAATTACAATAACACCATCCTGGATGTTTTCATTGATTGCTTCATTGAAGGAGAGCGCTCGGTTTTGGTCTTGGATTTTCTGGTTATGGTTGGTCTGGAGTGTGTGGTTTTGGATCGCTCCTGAAATAAATGCGCTCATAATGTTCAAGACTGGCAAAATGTTTTCCGTTGGCGGCTCAACAGAATCGGTGATCGCCAGCATCCCGATCACCGCGTTCTGCTGCCCAATCGGCGCGGTCAGCACATAATTCATATCGGCTGCCAGCGCAGACCGGTGTAACGGAGATGTGGTATGTTTTCCTGGAATCCAGAGATTTGGTTTTCGTAGTTTGTTCAACTCGCTGGCGGGAAGTGAGGCCGGGAGGAATTCTCCATTCCCGATGGAGGCGTTGCGCTGCAAACTGGGAGTTTGACTGTCTGCGAGGTAAATTGCCAAAATGGAGGATCCCGTGAGCGCTCTGCCAGCTTGTAATATTTTCTCCAGTGCAGGTTGGAGAGAAGATTCCTGTAGCGTCAGGGCTAAAGATTCTATAGCTTTCCAAGTTTGCGATTGACGCTTGCGTTCAGCTTGAAGTTTTTGGTGGACGGCGCTGGGTTCGATGAGGAGAAGCCCCGTACTCTTTATCGAATCCAAATAGTGTAAAGTTGTTCTAACTTCTACCGTAGTTCCATCGCGTTTGGTTAGAATGAGCTCGTGGGTGTTTTCGTCCCTCAGATAGGCGTTTTCGTCATCTTGTTGTTGTCTCAAATAAAATCCAAGCTCTTGGGTTGCCATCTCTTCCCGCGTGAAAGAGGTGAGTTCAGTTATCCTGGCGTTCGCCATGATGACCTTTCTTTTGGAAACATCCACCAGACATACGGCGATGGGTATTAAATCCACCAACGCCGTCAGCTCATTAACTCTCAAGCCGGGTTTCTGTAGCCAAGATCGAATGGGGGAGGGGACCAGAGCGGTCATGTTTTCATTGTGGGTGGCGGTCGTCGTAGGTGGGTGGCCAGGATACCTTCTAGAGATCGGTATTTGTTAACCGTCCGTCGTTTTACCGGGAAGCCGATCTCAGTGAGCATGGCTGCCAATTTTGTGTCGCTGAGCGGGATTGTCTCTTGGGCGATGATGTTCTTGAGATGTGCCCGGACGTGCAAGCTGCGATCAAAAAAACGCGCTAACGGCACAATGCGGTTTGAAGGAAGTTGGATGCTTTTATTGGAAACTGCCCGAGAGACGGTGGATTCATGTACATCTAGTGCGTGAGCAAATTGCACCCGGGTCGTCGGTTTGCTTTGCGTATCTCCGTACAGGATAAAATCGCGTTGATGGATTGCCAATAGCTGCATCAAGCGCACAATGGTATTGTTCCTCTGTCGCAGGCACTTGATGAAAAGAGAAGCTTGCTCCAAATCAGATTTCCATTGTTCCAGCTTTTCAGCGGGCGCGTCTTGAATGGTTTTGCGGAAGAGAGGGTTCACCCTCAACGTGCCAAATACCGGCCACATCACTTCAATCACTAAAGGAGTGTCTAGTGAGTCATTCAATCGAGTTATGATGAGGTCGGGCCGGTGATAGGTCTCAGGAGCAGGTTGCGGTTTGTGGCGTACAGATCCCCAATGCGCTCTTCCAGGATAAGGATTAAGGTTTTCGCTGATGAATTTAGCAACTTTCTTGGCTTGCGCCCCAGATATGCCCAGTTTTTGTCCCAATTCCGTATATTGTCGGCGGCTGAGCAGCTTGATTCCTTCTTCAATCGCTTGTTTTGCGTGAGGGGGAACCCGGGTGGTTCTGCTCAACACCTCCAGTTGCAGCAATAACGCCGCCTGCGGGCTGGGAGAGCCAACCCCTAGTGGTTCAGCATGTTGAATTATTTGGATGACTTTCTCGACCCGCGCTAATGAAACATGCTGGTATCGGGCGATTTCAAGGATTGGCGTGGTCATCAACCCATCTTCGTCCAGGTTGGTTAGGACATGAGCCGCAATAGGACGGTCTTCTTGGCTTAGCTCGGAAGCGATTTGCTGAAACACGTAGGTGGAAAGGTCCTCTGTATCTGCCGTGAAAGCAAATTTGTCTCCTGGTAAATCTTCTTTGGGAATTGGGCTGCTGCCAAAATTCTCCCCTTGAGAGACAAACACAATAGGCTCGTTGGCTGATAACCCATCCGGCGCGCTGCATCGGGGACACAGACTGCCTTTGTTCAAACGTCGCTGGCAGCTCGGGCAGTTACGCTCTTCAACCAACTCCAGGGCAGGGTTTGCGCCTAACTCGGTATCAATCTTTTGTCGCAGTTCTTCCAACGGAAGTCCAAGCAACGTCATCGTTTGGGCGATGTGTGCGCTGGCAACCGGACGTGGAGAGGGTCTTTGATATTGATATACCATGATCTTCCTTTTACAGTATAGTCTTTTTCTTCCATTGTTGCAAGTTCTGTGCCATATTGTTTTTGCAGGATGAATAATGCAATAACATGCCCTTTTCAGTGTTTCAGTTATTCAGCGATTCAGCGTTTCTACGCCTTAGTGCATCGTTACTTGGGATCGCCTTGCCCAATCCCTCGTAATTTCTTGACAAGATTTGGTAAAATTGTCTTGTGTAAAATGGAAAAACTTAGAAATATAAGGTGAACGTATGCCCGAATTAATTGTGATTGGCGGTGGTTTAGCGGGGAGTGAAGCTGCCTGGCAAGCTGCCCAGGCTGGTTTGCGAGTTAGATTATATGAAATGCGCCCTGGGGTTTCAACCGGCGCGCACGTCAGCGCCAACCTGGCCGAGTTGGTATGCTCCAATTCTCTAGGTTCAAATATGCCTGATCGAGCGCCCGGTGTGCTCAAAGAAGAACTCCGCCGCATGGACTCCCTCCTCATGGCCTGCGCCGAAGAGACCGCTGTGCCCGCAGGCAGCGCCCTGGCTGTGGATCGGGATAAATTTGGGGAATTGGTCACAAAACGCCTAATCGCCCATGCGAATGTCGAATTGGTGCGGGAGGAAATGCCCGAAATACCTGAGGGCTTGGTCATAATCGCCTCTGGCCCGCTAACCTCCAATCGACTCTCTCAAGCTATTGCAACCTTGAGCGGTGAGGAGAACTTATATTTCTTTGACGCAATTTCACCTATCGTCAGTCTTGAGTCGGTGAACATGGAAATTGCGTATCGAGGATCACGCTATGGTCGCGGCGATCAAGCCGAGGGGGATTATATTAATTGCCCCTTGAATGAACAAGAATACCAAGCCTTCGTAGATGCGCTCCTCACCGCAGAACGCATAGAGCTTCTGGAGTTCGAGCGGGAAATAGAGTCCGGGGTGCGCGCCGGAGTGCATAAATTTTTTGAAGGCTGTCTGCCGGTAGAGATTTTAGCTCAACGAGGCCGTGCCTCCCTGGCCTTTGGCCCTATGCGGCCGGTAGGTTTGATTGACCCTCGCACGGGTCGCCGCCCCCATGCCGTAGTCCAATTGCGCCAGGACAATCTGGCCGGCACCCTCTATAATCTGGTTGGTTTTCAGACCAATCTGAAGTTCCCCGATCAGCGGAGTGTTTTCGGAATGATTCCTGGGCTTGAAGATGCGGAATTTGTCCGTTACGGCCAGATGCACCGCAACACCTTTATTTTTTCCCCCCGCTTGTTGTCTCCCACCTTGCAGTATAAAACCCGCCCGGATTTATTCTTTGCCGGGCAGATCACCGGGGTTGAGGGGTACGTAGGCAACATCGCCACCGGGTTATTGGCAGGGGTTAACGCAGCCCGCCTACACCATGGGACTAAACCCCTAGCTCTTCCGCGTACCACGATACTGGGCGCGCTCTGCTATTACATCACCCACGCGAGCGAGGCTGACTTTCAGCCGATGAAGGCGAATTTCGGTATCGTGCCGCCCCTGGAAGACGGAGTTCGCCGCAACAAACGACAGCGAGCAGCCGCCTATTCGGAACGGGCTTTGGCAACCTTTGATGAATTTATGTTAGCTGAGAAAAGCCAAAAAGTTGCCAAACAATAAATGCGCATAGCCATAACATAATGTCAATATTTAGTTTTATAAAAAAACATTTCACCAAAATATTGAGAATTAGCCTATTGGTAGTTTCCCTCTATTTATTCCTTACCACATACTTGTACCCAAACCTGAACGCTCCCGAATCTGTCTCCGAAACCGGCTTCAATGGTGACCGTGCCTACGCTGATGTGCTCCACCAAGTTTCACTTGGCCCGCGGATTCCTGGAAGTCAAGGTCATGCACAACTCGTGGAGTGGTTAGTGGGGGAGTTAGATCGTGCTGGTTGGGCAACCGAGATACAAGAAACAGTTGAGTACGGTCAGCCCATCCGTAATGTCGTCGCCAAGCGGGGGAGTGGGGAACCCTGGATAATTCTCGGCGCGCACTATGACACTCGCATGGTTGCCGACCTCGACCCCGATCCCAACAACCATAACCAGCCGGTCCCCGGCGCTAACGATGGCGCCTCTGGCGTCGCGGTGCTCTTGGAATTAGCCCGCGTCCTACCCGCCGATTTATCCAAAGAGGTATGGCTGGTATTTTTTGATGCCGAGGATAATGGAGGCATCCCCGGCTGGGATTGGATCCTTGGTTCCCGGGCCTTCGCAGCGGAATTGATTGAGAAACCTAACGCGGTCGTAGTTGTTGACATG
>CBDUUP010000078.1:0-14146 GCA_965370435.1 uncultured Anaerolineales bacterium
CAGGGGACCATGAAAACTATATTACCCCTAAATATCTTGCCAAATTTATTTTAGAGAATGTCTTAGACATGTCAATAGTGGCTAATGGAAATGTAATAAAACTATTCAAGTATAGTAAAACTTTTTATCAAAATGGTTATTTTGAACGAAATCCTAGATTACCGTCAGATGAAATTGAAGTGAAAGAGAGGATAAATGAGTAAGTGGGAACAATTCAAAATGGAAGAACGAATATTTAGCATCTTGCAGGATGTGCTCGACTCAATCGAGGATCATCATTTAGGGCGTGCCTATCTGACCGCCTATCAGATCGCCATCGAGTATAAACGCCGTCATCCAGAAGACTTTGCCGCCTTCGGCTATCCGCTGGGCGGGATTGGCACGGGCAAGCGCAATAGTCTGTCGCAGTACATTGCACTACGATTATCAGTGCTTATGCGTGACGACAAGTTGCCTCAGATGGAAGGTGGATTTCTTTCTAATCAACATCTCAAAGGGATTCATTTCTGGGATGGAGATGAAGAAGTAACCTCATCGTTGACTGATTCTGGTTTCCCACTTTCCATGTTTCGATTAAGGAAGTAGGTTTATATCGCCTTATTCGCGTGATTAGCGGATAACCAATTTTTACCACCAACAAACCAAAACATGGACACCCCCACCCCTCCCCAACCCTCACGCCTCGCCCGAATCTTCCTCTCCCCCCAGGAAAAACGCCCGCGGGCCGGATGGCGATTGCTGGCCCAGTTCCTCCTCCTGGTCCTCTTCGTGATCGCAGCCGGATTGCCCGCTTTGATCATCTTGGTTCTCCTGGAAACCTTCCTTTACCTGCCCGAAACAATCTCCTTTCAAATCATCAACTCCCTCACCCTGCTCTTGGCGGTCATACCCTCGGTTTACATCGCCCGCCGCTGGATAGACCGCCGCACCTTCAACAGCCTGGGCCTGGACTGGAACCCCAAAGCCGCCCGCGACCTCTATTTCGGCATCGCCCTCTCCGGCTTGCAGATGGGCGGCATCTACCTGGTGGAATGGGCGGCGGGCTGGCTGGACTTCACCGGCTTTGCCTGGCAGTCCCAGCCGGTGGGTCACGTTCTGATCGGATTACTATTGATGCTGGCCGTCTTCATCGTCGTCGGTTGGCAGGAGGAACTGCTGACCCGGGGCTACTGGCTTCAAAACCTGGAGCAAGGCCTGAACCTCCCCTGGGCGGTTTTGCTCTCCTCCATTTTATTCGGGTTGTTGCATCTCTTCAATCCCGAGGCCTCCTGGGCATCCACGCTGGGTCTGGTCGCCGCCGGACTTTTCCTCGCCTACCCCTACCTGCGCACCCGCCAACTCTGGCTCTCCATCGGCCTGCACATCGGATGGAATTTCTTCGAGGGCGTCATTTTCGGTTTCCCCGTCAGCGGGATGCCGACCTTCCGCCTGATCAAACACCAGGTCTCCGGCCCAGAGATATGGACCGGCGGCGCATTTGGCCCCGAGGCCGGGCTGATCGTCCTGCCCGCGCTGGCCCTGGGCGCGCTGCTCATCCGCTGGTATACTCGCAAATCGTGAACCCTACTCCCCGCGAAAAACTTCCTCGTTTTCTACGCGCACTCCGCGATAAAAATCAATAATTCTCCATGACCTTCCTACTCGCCTTCACCCCCATCATCATCATCCTGCTCCTCATGGTCGGCTTGCGCTGGGGCGCGGCCCGGGCTGGCGCCGCCGGATACCTGACCGCCCTCCTCATCGCCCTGGCCTTCTTCGGCGCTGGCCCCCAACTGCTGGCCTACGCCCACACCAAAGCCTTGCTCCTGACCCTGGACGTGCTGTTCGTCATCTGGTCGGCCTTCTTGCTGTTCCGGGTGTCCGACGAAGCCGGGACCATCGAAACCATCGGCAATGCCCTCTCCCACCTCACCGCCGACCGGGGCATGTTGGCCCTCATCATCGGCTGGGTCTTCGGCACCTTCTTGCAGGGTGTGGGCGGGTTCGGCGTGCCGGTGGCCGTCATCGCCCCTCTGATGGTGGGCCTCGGCTTCACCCCCCTGGCCGCCGTCGTCATCCCCTCCATAGGGCATTCCTGGGCGGTCACATTTGGCTCCCTGGGTTCCTCTTTCCAGGCCCTGATGGCCGCCACCAACCTGCCCGGCGACCAGTTGGCTCCCGCCGCCGCCCTCTTCCTGGGGATCGCAGGTTTAGCCGTCGGCGTCATAGTCGCCCACGCGGCCGGAGGTTGGAGGGCTTTGCGCCGCCTGTTGTTCCCCGTGGCCGTGCTGGGTCTGGTGATGGGCGTCGTCCAGTATTTCGTCGCCGTCTCCGGCCTGTGGAACATCGCCGCCTTCTGCGGAGGATTGGCCGGGCTGCTGGTCGGATTTCCCCTCGCCAGCCGCTACCGGGGCGACCAACAGAACGCCGAAAAACTCAACCTGCGGGCTCTCGGAATCGCCATCTCCGGCTACGCGGTGTTAATAGTCTTCACCCTCTGCATCCAACTGATCCCCGCGGTGCGCGCCTTCCTGGGGCAGGTCGTCATCCAGGTTGACTTCCCCGAAGTGAGTACCGCCCTGGGCTACGTCACCCCCGCCGGGTTTGGGCGCAAGATCCCCCTCTTCCGCCACGCGGGGGCCATCCTCACCTATTCTTCCCTCATCGCCTACCTCATTTACCGCCGGGCCGGGCTGTATAAACCGGGCGCGGCGGGACGCATCGCAAGCGGCACCATCCGCCGGGTGATGTCCTCCAGCGTCGGTATCGCCGCTATGGTGGCGATGGCGATGGTAATGTCCCACGCCGGGATGACCGACACCCTGGCCCGCGGCTTGGCGGATGGCGTAGGGGCCGCCTTCCCCGCCATGTCGCCCTGGATTGGCGCGCTGGGCGCTTTCATGACCGGCTCCAACACCAACTCCAACGTCGTCTTCGCCGCCTTGCAGCTTCGCACCGCCGAACTACTCGGCTACACCGTCGCCATCATCCTCGCCGCCCAGACCGCCGGGGCCGCTCTCGGCTCGGTCATCGCCCCCACCAAGATCGTGGTCGGAGCCAGCACCGCCGGCATGGGCGGGCGGGAAGGCGAGATCATGCGCAAGATGCTGCTCTACACCGGCCTGCTGGTCCTCCTCATCAGCGTGCTGGCCGTGATCGCCATTATGTTAACCTCACCCTAACCCTCCCCCGTAGGGTCCTGAGCCTGCCGAAGGATACGCCCCTACGATGATAATAGGTGTCCCCCATGCCCAAAGATTACACCCAACCTCCCTACACCAATATGCGCAAGAGCGAAAGAGCACAGGACGACGATTGGATCCGAGCCTTCCTGAACAACGCCCCCTTCGGCTCGTTGGCGACCCAGAGCCAGGGCCAACCCTTCATCCACGTGAAAAACATCGTCTACGATGAGGCCAGCCACGCAATCTACTTCCACGGCGCCCGCACTGGCCGCGGCCCCTCCAACCTCGCCGAAGACGGCCGCGTCTGCCTCAGCGTCAGCGAGATGGGCCGCCTGCGCACCGACGAGGTCGCTCTGGAGTTCGGCGTCGAATATGCCAGCGTGATCGTTTTCGGGAAGGCCTCTCTCCTCACCGATGACGAGGAGAAGCTCCGGGGACTGCAAATGCTGATGGACAAATACTTCCCCCACCTCCGCCCCGGCGAACACTACCGCCCCATCACCGAAGACGAACTCAAACGCACCGCCGTCTACCGCATAGACATCGACGAATGGAGCGGCAAACAGGAAAAAGCTGACGACGACGAGACAGGCGCCTTCTTCTTCGGCAGCCCGCCGGAGGCGTCCTAAAAATTTATTAACCACCAAGACACAAAGACACGAAGAAAAACAAAAACTTTGTGTCTTCGTGCCTTTGTGGTTACAAAAAGAAATAATCCCATGAATAACTTCCTCAACTGGCTCAGCGAGCATAAATTCCAGGCTCACCTGACTGCCTTCTTGCTCATCGCTCTCCCCTCCATCCTGCTTTACTTCGCCGCCCAACAAAACACCCCCGGCTGGACCTGGGCGCTGCTGGGTTTGATCGCCCTGGGAAACCTGCTCGCCATCTGCGTGCGCTGAAACTTAGAGCAGTGGGGGCTATCCAACGCCGAAATGATCACAAATTTTTATCAAATATATTGTTTTTATCAGTGTTTTCAGTGTATCAGCGTTCTCAGTGTTTCAGTGTTTTCAGTGTATCAGCGTTCTCAGTGTTTCAGTGTTCTCAGTGTTTCAGTGTTCTCAGTGTTTCAGCGTTCTCAGCGTTCTCAGTGTTCTCAGTGTTCTCAGTGTTAAATATTCCCCAAAATAGAGTATAATATTTCTTGTAACCATAACATCAATAATCAATAGTTTCACAACACTAAATAACATGTACCTAAGCGCACGCGAAGAAGAATTCCTATCCACTCTGGCCTCAACTGGACAGAGCATCTTTGAGTTGGAGCAAGCTCTAGACTTCTGGAAGAGCCGGGCCAACGCCTCCAACGCGCTCAGCCGGTTGGTCCGAAAGGGTTGGTTGAAACGGATAGACCGCGGCGTCTATCTGATTGTCCCCTTGGAAGCGGGGCCAGACCGGGCCTGGTCTGAAAGCGCCCTGGTGATCGCCCCTTATCTCGTGAAACCATCCGCCATCGCCTATTGGTCCGCCATGCACTACTGGAACATGACCGAGCAGCTGCCCCAGGTGGTTTTTGTGCAGACTACTCGCAGGAAACGGTCCCAGGAATATTTTGGGGTGCAGTATCGTTTCGTCACCGTAAAAGAATCTCGATTTTTCGGCATCTTGCAACGCCCCTCCCCAGGCAAGCCCATTAGCATTACCGACCGGGAAAAAACCTTGCTGGACGCCGCCGCTCGCCCTGATTTATGCGGCGGTATCATCCAATTGGCCCAGGCGTTAAAAACAGCCGCCTCGGACGTAGATTGGGAAAAGCTAGATCGCTATCTCATCCAATGGGGCGGCGGAACCGTCCTCAAGCGGCTGGGCTATCTGACCGAGGCCATGTCGCTGCCCCTCCCCAATCGTGAAAAGCGGCTGGAACGGTGGCGCCGATCGCTCACTCAAGGAATCTCCCAACTTGAACCCGGGATGGGAGCAACCGGCCCTACAGTGACCCGTTGGCGGATACAGGTGAACGTAGACCTTCGCCATCTGCACGGAGAAAGAGTAGCAACATGATACTTGAAGCGGAGATCAGACGAGAGGCAGCCCGTTTGAATGTGGATCCGATGGTCATAGACCTGGATTACAGTCTCGGTTGGTTCTTGCTGTGTTTGGCGAATTCCGGGGAGACGGCCCAAAATCTGCGCTTCAAGGGAGGCACCAGCCTGCGCAAATGTTATTTCGGCGATTACCGCTTCTCGGAGGACCTTGATTTCACCGCCACTGGATTAGTCATCCCTGAAAAGTTGATGGCCTTGGTGAGCGAGATCACTGCCCGGTCGGCTGAACAAGATGGGCCAGATTTTTCAGCCGCGCCGGCTCGTCTGGAAATGGTTGATGATGATTATGGCAGCGAGTCCTACCAGTTGTGGGTTTATTATCGAGGCCCTTTACGCTGGGGAGGATCCCCCCGCGCCATCCGTCTGGACATCACCCGCCGCGAAAAACTCATCTTGCCTCCCTCCTCCAGGGCCATTCTCCATCCCTATTCAGATAAAGGCTTCTTCGTAGATACCCAGATAGACTGTTACCCGCTGGAGGAGATCATGGCGGAGAAATTGCGCGCCGTGGGAGGCCAACGTCGCTTTGCCATCTCCAGGGATGTCTATGACCTTTTCACCCTCAGTCAAAAAGGCGTTTCCATCGACCGTGTCATCCCCTTGTTGGCCGAAAAATTCAAAGCTCGGGGAATCGACCTCTCACAGCTATCCAGGGAGCGTCTCGCCCAACGGCGCGCCGAATTCCAGATTGACTGGGATCGGCGCTTGAGTTACCTGGTAAAGATCCAACAGCTCCCCTCTTTTGAATCAGCCTGGGAGCACGTCCTCCAAATGATAGACCTGGCCCAGAAAGCACTTCAAAACCCAGACCCCACTCCCGACAGCAATTGAACGCTCGCGAAAACCGCCTGCGATTACGCCTCTATTAGGACAAACCGATGAAAACCAAACCCATCGCCCCGCTAACCCTGACCCTCTCCCTCCTCATGCTCTCCTCATTAGCCTGCGTCACCATCACCGGCGCCCTCGGTCTGGATCCTTCCCCCACACTGACCGAGACCGCCGCCCCAGAGACTCCTGACACTGCCACCCCGGTCCCAGACGATTCAACCGGCGATGGGCGTCCCGACCCCAGCGAAGAACCCCGCCGGGACAACCAGGATTACGAAGGGGACTACGATGAAGATGGCCGCCCCATCCTCAGCGGAGAGACCCTCCTCTTCGACACCGCCCGCTTCCGCATCCACTACACCTCCTCCGGCGACGACGCCGTGCCCGACGGGGATGTGAACCAGAACCAGGTCCCCGATTACGTCGAGCAGATCGCCGAGGCGGTTGAATTCTCCTGGGAGTCCCAGATCATCCGAATGGGCTGGGCCGCGCCCCCTCCCGACCAGGGATTGGGCGGCGACGACCGCTACGACATCTATCTGGAAAACATCCTCTGGGATGGCACCGCCGGGTACACCGACGGCGGCTATGATGAACAGATCGTGGGCGACAACCCCAACACCCCCGAAATCGAGACCCAGGCCTCCCACTCCTTTATTTCCCTCGACAACGACTACCAGGAAGTGGATACCTGGGGCGAACTTCCCTACACCAAAATGGACTACATGCGCTCCACCGCCACCCACGAATTCAACCATGCCATCCAATTCGGCTACGACAGCCAGGAGCCTGCCGACTGGCTCTGGGAAGCCACCGCCACCTGGATCCAGGACGAGGTCTATGACCACATCAACGATGGGGACGAATTCCTGGAGTCGGTTTTCAAATCGCCCGACACCTGCCAGATCGCCTACGGCGGCGAAGAGCGCCTGGAAGACGACGGGCATTGGTACGGCATGTGGATCTTCCTGCGCTACATCTCCGAGCAGCACGGCCCCCAGACCGTGCGGGCCATGTGGGAACATGCCCGCCAGCTTGACGGCTACGCCATCCTGGACGCCGCTCTGGGCGGCGCAGGCGTCACCCTGGAGGAAACCTTTCAAGGCTTCACCCTCGCCCTGCTGACCCGCGGCTTTGAAGAAGGGACCAATTACCCCACCGTGCGCCTGGAAGGGGAGGCCCAATCCGGCCAAACCTTCACCCCCGACGACGGCGTAGGCCAGATGGCCGCCGACTTCGTCGAAATCATCGCCAACGGCCCCGTCACCGTCAGCCTCGATAGTCCCGATCTTATCGGCCTGCTGGTCGGGGTCCAGGGAGGCCAGATCATCGTCTTCAACATGCCGGGGAATCAAGCCGCGGCCGACGCCGACGCCTTCGACCGCCTCTACCTGATTGTCATCAACCTGGAGCGCACCGATTACGAATACAAGTGCCGCTTCAGCGATTACACCGCCAGCGTCCAACCCGGCGGAACGCCCCCATCCCCCGCCTACACCCTGGCCGCGCCCAATTTCTCCGCGCCCGGCGTGGAAGGGATATCGGGAGGCTACGGCGGCGGGTTGGAACCGCCCGCCGAACTGATGCCCGCATACCTGCCCGAAGGGTATTATTACGTCGAAGCCTACGAGATGGAACGGGAGGAATTCGGCGAATACGCCGATTGGTTCGTGCCCGGCGATGGCCCCGCCCTGGTGGTTGATTTTTACGGCCCCGGCGACCCGGACTACATAGACATGACCATCAGCGATAGCCCCTTCCAAACCCTGGACGAATTCTTCACCTTTGTGGACTACGAGCCTCTCCCTGGCGAACTTCAAACCCTCGCCGGAGTTGAGGTCTTCATAGAAGACTACGGCGACTCAGAAGGCCCCTTCAGCTACGCCACCTTCATCTGGCAAGGCTACTTCGTCGTCGTCAGCGGCACCATCCCGGTGGATGAAATTTCCCTGGTAGTGGAGAGTATTTTTGACAGCCAAAGTTACGCGGTTGGGCTTCCTGCCGTTTTGATACCTGCTTATCTGCCCAAACTGAAGACGCCAATTCATTAAGATTCAACATAAGAGGTAAAAACATGTATCGTCGCATTTACCCTGTACCAAAACCGCTCAGGCAAATTTTTGGCATAGTCATTTTGGTGGCGCTCATAGGGACAATTTTTTCCTGGGGTCAGAACATTTACGCTGCCATACGCGACACGAGATTTGTTCCCTCTCCTCTAACTCAAAATGAATTACACGATCTCTGCTCAAATTTTGAAATGGCCGATACTGATCCAATATGTGCGCCGGAAGCACAAGTATATCTGGAAGATTTCTTGCTGGTCATAAAAAGCGCATTCCAGTCGGAATCCGGTTATTGGGCAACCTACAATGACGTACAAGACAAATTGGGAGATTTCGAAGCCAAGTGTACCGAAAATCCAATGAATCCAGACGGCTCCGTGGATTACACCTGTCATTATTACTTCAATGTCCAGGGTGGTTACGATACTATGGTGATAACATTCAATGAAGAAGACGGCATGTTGAGCATTACATTATTGGAGAGGTAATTTTATGAACGACATTTGCCCTATGACTTTATCACTTTCTCATCTCAAAACCGTTGAATGGATTCTCTTTTCACTCGCACCAACCTCTTCTATGATGTACAATAGGGATTGAGGAACTTGACATGGTCATATCGGCGCAAACACCGACCGGCTTCGCTCCGGTAACCGAAAAACGGCTCAAAACTATCGCCCATAGAATCGCCCAGGAGACCGGCGCAATCAAAATCATCCTGTTCGGTTCCTATGCGCTTGGAGAAGCCACGCCCGACAGTGACGTGGATTTTCTAGTCGTGATGGAGACCAATTTACCCCCGGCGGAGAGGCGCATCAGCATCTCTCGACTGCTCCGCCCGCGGCCCTTCCCGGTGGACATCCTCGTCTACACCCCCTCCGAAATTCAACAGCGGATCGCCGAAGGAGACCCCTTCATAAAGCAGCTATTAGAGGAAGGCGTGACCCTTTATGCCCGCCAGTAAATATATTCAGGACTGGATAGAAAGAGCCGAAAAAGATTATCCCGAAAATATCCCACATTTATCCCACAATATCCCACCCTTATCCCACATTACCCCCAACTTATCCACAGAAAAACGGCAGTTATCCACAAATGAGCGCTAAACCCATCCCCATCCTCATAACCATCCCCCTCTCCGAGGCCTTGGTCCAGCAGATCCAGGAGGTCTCCCCGCGCCTGGAAATCGCCCTCCACCCCGCCGGGACCGAAGAAGAGATCCCCGCCGAAGCCTGGGAGCAAGCTGAAGTCCTCTTCACTTTCCGTAAGCTCCCCGAACTCGAACAAGCCCCCCAACTGCGCTGGATCCAATTCCTCACCGCCGGGATTGACAAAATCCTCGACGCCCCCATCATGAAAAAGCCTGAACTGCAAGCCACCACGCTGAGCGGCGCGGCCGCCTCTCAGATGGCGGAGTACATCCTCACCATGTTTTTAGCCCTGAGCCGCCACCTTCCGGCCCATTTCTCCAACCAGGTGACCACCCAATGGCCCGACAACAAATGGGAGCGCTTCAGCCCCCAGGAACTTCGGGACAGCACGGTGGGCATCATCGGCTACGGCAGCATTGGCCGGGAGTTGACCCGCCTCTTGCAGCCTTTCGGCGTCACTGTGCTGGCGACCAAGCGGGACCTCATGCAGCCCGCCGACCAGGGCTACATCCCTGAAGGGCTGGGCGACCCCAGCGGCGACCTGGCCCGCCGCCTCTACCCGCCCCAGGCCATCCGCTCTATGCTCAAGGAATGCGACTTCGTCGTCGTCACCGTCCCCCTCACCCCGGACACCCTCGGCCTCATCAACGCCGAGGTTCTGGCAGCCATGAAGCCCACCGCCTACCTGGTAGACGTTTCCCGCGGCGGAGTCATCGACCACGGAGCTTTGATATCCGCCTTGCAAGAGGGCCAGATCGCCGGGGCCGGGCTGGACGTCTTCCCCGAGGAGCCGCTGCCGGAGGACAACCCCTTGTGGCAGCTTCCCAACGTGATCATGACCCCCCACATCGCCGGATTCACCACCCACTATTACGCCCGCGCGGTGGATTTGTTCTGCGAAAACCTGCGCCGCTACATTGAAGGCCAGCCGCTCTTCAATCTGTTCGATCCGGTTCGCGGGTACTAACCATGCCCCGATTCGAGGCCATCCTCTTTGATCTGGGCAACACCCTGGTCTATTTCGATGGCGAGTGGCCCCAGGTATTCGCCCAGGCGGATGCCGAACTCCTCCGCCTCCTGCAAGATGCGGGACTTGAACTCGACAGCGACTCCTTCCTGACCGAATTCCGCGCCCGCCTCAACGCCTATTTCATTCAGCGGGATGCCGAATTCATCGAGCATACCACCGCCTACGTCCTGCGCGCCTTACTGGAGGAGCTGGGCCACCCCGCCGTGTCGGAGGCGGTTCTGCGCCCCTCCCTGGCCGCCATGTACGCCGTCTCCCAGGCCCACTGGCTCCCCGAAGAAGATGCCCTCCCCACCCTGAAAACCCTGCGCGCTCAGGGGTATAAACTTGGATTGATCTCCAACGCCGGCGACGACGCCGACGTGCAAACCCAGGTGGACCACGCCGGATTTCGCCCCCATCTCGATTACGTCATCACCTCCGCCGCCGCCGGGATCCGCAAGCCCAACCCCCGCCTCTTCCAGATGGCCCTCGACCAATGGGCTATCCCCGCAAAGAAAGCCGTGATGGTAGGCGACACCCTGGGCGCCGACATCCTGGGCGCACACAACGCCGGACTGTTCAGCGTATGGATCACCCGCCGCGCCGGCACCTCCGCCAACCGCGCTCACGCCGACACCATCCTCCCCAACGCAACCATCCAAACCCTGAGCCAACTCCCTGATCTGCTTCTTGAATTATAAAAGTAGCGGGGAGCGATAAACGAAATGAGCGTCCACAAGGGACGCTCATCCATTTACATATCAATCCATCTACAAGAGACTCGCCACCAGACTATAAGCATACCCCAACACCACCGCGCCCACCAGCGAAAATGACACGTACAGGAAGAAAACCTTGCGCCTGGCAATCCCCCACACCGCCGCCATCGCCGGTAACGTCGTCGTCGGCCCCGAGATCAGGAAAGCCAACCCCGCCGCCGGGTTCATCCCCTGGGCCAGCAGGCCGCTGACCATAGGCAGCGCGGCCAGATTGCTGGTGTAGACCGGCACACCCAGGAAAGCGGCCGTCACGATCGCCCAGGGATTCTCCTTCCCCAGCAATCCCACGATCCATTCCGAGGGGACGTACAGATGGATCAACGCCTCCAGGAAAAACGCCAGGGTCATGAATTTCACCACCATGAGGGTGGCGTCCCAGGTCTCCACGCCCAAACGCTTCCAAAAAGAGGGCGGCTGGACGGCCTCCTCGCTGCATGACCCAGCCTCCTCGCTGCACGACCCGGCCTCATCACTGCATGATCCAGCCTCGTCGCCGCATGACCCGGCCTCGTCCGTCAATGCGCCCGATGTCGCAGCCTCTGCCATCAGTACTGGCTGGATATCATCGGCCAAGTCCATCGAACCTGCCGCCGCCAACGCGGGAACCCGGTTCGCAGCCGCAACGGGAAAGAAAGTTAATATTCCGGCTTTGAGCCTCTGCCAGCCCTGGCCCAATAACGCTCCCATGCTCCGGGGTGCGGCTGCTTCCTGGGTGCGCAGCAGTTTCTCGCCCAGCCATCCCTTTTTGACCACGTAATGGGTGATGAACCCTGCGCTCAAACTCAAGATCAATGTCGCCGCCATCCGCCAGATCGCCAACTCCCACCCGATAGTGGCGACGCTCAAGAAGAAATCTTCCGGGTCCATCGAAGGGGAAGCGATCCAGAAAGCCATCACCGGAGCCAGCGGAACCCCGCTGATGAGCAACGCGGTGATGACCGGGACCACGCTGCACGAGCAAAAGGGGCTGAATGCCCCCACCAAAGTCGCCAGGAGGATAGAGGTCACCGGGCGGTTTTGAAAGATCCGGTTAATATACTTGGCCGCCCCCGACATTTTCACCGCCACCGCCAAGGGAATGGTGACAAGCAGATAAGGCCAGATGTGCAGAAAAGAATTGCCGATGAAGTTGAGGATGATCGAGATTTGCTCTAACATGGTGACAAGCTCCTTTTATCGTATTTATACGATGGTTATAAGTAAAAAAATTCCTAGAATATCTCTCCCACCTGAGCATTGAACCAGGCGATATTGTCTTCGTTCAAGCAGTAGCTGGTGGCCGCCCCTTCGCTTGTGCCCGTGATCCACCCCGCCTCCCTCAGCGCCTTGAGGTGCTGAGAGACCGTAGCCTGGGCGATAGGCAGGTGCTTGACAATGTCCCCGGTGATGCAGCCCGGGTGGGTGACCAGATATTTCATCACCTCAAAGCGGTTGGGGTTCCCCAAAGCCTTGAACATGGCGATCAAGCGTTCCTGCTCCGCGCCAGAAATATCCAGCGTGCAGCAAGCGGCAGGTAGGGTCAATTGAGTTTGGGTCATAGTCATTATCCTTATATCGTATATTTACGATAATCAAATTATACAGTATTTCACTCCCCATGTCAATACCCAATCCAAAACGTTCTCACCTTTCTCAAATCCATAAAATTGTCATTCCGAGGAGGGCAGTTTCATCGCCCGACGAGTAATCCTTGTGAACACCGCCTACTCATGACATAAAAAGAATACAAATACCATCTCTCCGCCCAGTCGGCGAAGGCCGACTTCGTAAAAGTTTGTGCGACTTCAGTCGCCAAACCTCCCCATGTCAATACCCAATCCAAAACGTTCTCATCTTTCTCAAATCCATAAAATTGTCATTCCGAGCGCCCCACACCGCCAAGAGCTTTGTTCAGAGGAAAATAAACACCGTCTCTCTCGTAGGGGCGAAGCAACGCTTCGCCCAGTCACGCGCCGACAATCCAAACCATGTCCAAAACCCTGAAGTTTCTTAGTAGAAGGGCATCTTTATCGCCAGCCTGTCCTGAGCCTGCGAAGGAAGCTAGTCGAAGGAAGGAATCTCCTGTGAACACCACCTCTCTCGTAGGGGCGGGGTCATCCCGCCCCAGTCGGCGAAGGCTGACTTCGTAAATGTTCCCGCTACTTTTGTCGCCAAATCATCCTTGTGTTTGACCTGCCTAAGCGGTATAATGTGAGAATAATCACACACTCACATGATTGACGGATCAACCTCGATTTCATTCCCAACCATCAACCACCTCCCATCTCAGACATCATCCCAGTCATAGATTCGCCCCCCCGAATCCCCTTCGCTGCCGGGTCCCTCAAGACAGACTTCCGAGACCCACCGCCAGTCCTTTTTAACCAAGAAGGAGTTAGAACATGGAAAGCAACCGAAACGTTTCCCGCCTCCGCCGGATCGCCAGGGTCTGGAGCGTCGTGATCGTCATTTTGGTCCTCTTTATCCTCGTCGCCGAAGTGGTCTCCCCCCACGTGGACGAGGATGTTGAAGTCCCCCTGATCGAATGGGCCATGCTGGCCCTCCAGATCGGCATGATCCCGCTGAGCGCCTTGATCGCCTGGCGTTGGGAGAGCCTGGGAGGCGGCATTACAGTCAGCAGCGCGCTGATCGCGATGGTTTTAGCCCTCATCGCCAGAGGCCTCAGCAGAGAGTTCCTCGTCATCGTCGTACTCACCCTCCTCCTGAGCGCGCCCGGCATCCTCTTCCTGCTAAGCGCCTACCTCTCCCGCGGCTCCGGCCAGGCCGCCGCGCCAGCCTAATTATTTCCGTAGTATGTTTTTAGGAGTCGAGGCTTTAGCCGGGTCGCCTACATCAGTTCTTCCGGCTGAAACCTCGATTACTTCGCAACTCCACCTAATCCCGGACATCTTCCACACCCGCGGACATCTCTCCGCCCTAGTCGGCGAAGGCTTCGTCCTGAGACTCAACCCGAAGGGGCGGATTTCGCAATCGTTGGAGTGCCTTCAGTCACCCAACGCCTCCCCAGTTCCGTAGCAAGCAGCGCTCCAGAAGTTTTGCTCCCTTCTCCCTGGTAGGGAGAAGGGCCGGGGATGAGGGTCGACTCTCCAATCACCACA
>CBDUUP010000079.1:0-14117 GCA_965370435.1 uncultured Anaerolineales bacterium
ATCACTATTTTTTTTGGGGAGATGGTTTTCTGTGTTTGGGCGTGTGGGGGCGCAGCAGCGCTTCGCCCCTACGGAAGAGGGGGTGTTTCTTTTCCACTGGAGAAGGTTATGTGTGTTGGCGCGCAGGGGCGCGGCAAGGCTGCCGCCCCTACGATGTTTTTGAAGATATGGTTTTGGTTATTAAATCCCGCCGGGTGTGAATAGTTGCGCTAAGCAGGCTGCAGGCTTGCCTCGGTCTCCAGCTTCGCCAGGTATGTTTCGATTGCCTGGTCCAGCGCGGGCGGTTTGAAGCCATAGGGTCCCGGCCCGCCGGCATAGGCCACGCGCCCATCCAGGCCGACCAGATAGAGGCGGGTGGGCTTGGCGGCGTAGGCTTTGCTCACCGGGTCGTCCATCTCGTCCACGTAGGTGTGGATTCCGTATTGCAGGGCGGTCTGGCACTGCCCGGCTACGCTGCGCCGTTCCTGGATGGTTTTGGGATCGTAGACATCCAGGGCAGTTTTGGGCGCGAAGCGTTTTACGAAAAATCTCGGAAGGCCGCGCCCGAACCACCAGCCATCCACCGGATGGGCTTCCCGGATGTAGACCATCAGAAACTGGACGCGGCGGTTGTATTTCTTATAGAGGTCTTGGAGACTCACGGTCCCTTTGACGAAAGGCGGTCAGGTGAAGCTGCCGAAGACCAGGGCGACCGGCTTCTGGCCCTGGAAGTCGGAGAGGCGCACCGGGTTCTCGCCATTCAGGTCGGATAGCTCGAAGTCCGGCGCGGGATCGCCAGCC
The DNA here is from genome assembly GCA_965370435.1 of uncultured Anaerolineales bacterium. GTDB lineage: Bacteria > Chloroflexota > Anaerolineae > Anaerolineales > UBA11579 > CBDUUP01. The sequence goes on from CBDUUP010000079.1 coordinate 781, forward strand.
TTGGGCGCATTGGCGTTATATTTCCGCTGCCAGGCCATCTCTTTATTTCTGAGTTCGATGAATTTTGGCATGTTGGCGCTCCTGGTGTGTCTGGTGAGGCGTTTCTTGGATTATATACGCAAAAGAGTTCAATATCCAGTGACAGATGTCCTGGGGGTGCATTTCAGTTTGGGGGTGAGTTTGGCGCGACAAAGCGACTAAAGTCGCGCCAACAACTACGAAGTCCGCCCTTCGGCGGACTAAAATAGCTTTTAGTCGGCGAAGGCCGACTTTGCAAATGTTCGTGCGACTTCAGTCGCTGAGTACCCCAAAATTAAAATACACCCATGTCCTGGTGTCATGGGGGCGCTCTAAAGTTTTTTTGGAAATTATCATTTGGACATTACTTGCCATACACTAGCAAGATTGTGAAGGAGTCGAGGCTTCAGCCGGGAGAACGAGTACCTCAACTTTCTAAAGTTGTAGGGTAAATTAGCCTACAAGTCGCCGTTTTTACCCTACATTTTCACCAAGTCGCGGTACTGGCGTAGATGACCCGGCTAAAGCCTCGACTCCTAAAAACAATAGCGACGATTTTCAAAGAAACGGGATGACTACTCTGAGGATCTAAAACATATTATTGCGCCCATGTCATGCATACATGGTTAATTCACAACCTCCCGCAGGTTGGGAACCTGCGGGAGGTTAGTTAGCATGGATGGTTTTACGGCAGCAGCCTCAGATGGTTGTCGGCGTTGGCTTCGATGGAGGCGCGGTCCCAGTACATGGGGTGGTACTGGATCAGCCGCCAGGGGTCGGCCATGTCGATGTAGTTGGGGTGATAGGCGTGCCCGGATTGGCCGGTGGGATGGATGGTGACCGAGTTCCTCAGGTCGCTCATATCCACGATCATGCGCATGGAGGGCAGGCTGACCACTTCGTAAGAGTCGCGGGTGGGCCAGCCGGTGGCGTTGACTATGCCGCCGCCGCCATCGTTGGGGAAAGGCCCCCGGTTGAACATCTTGTTGATGAGGGGGACGTTGTCCATCACCTGGTTGTAGTAGGTGAGGGTGTGCAGGTCGCCCCAGGCCCACCGGTCGGTCCTGCGGCCCATCAGGTCTTCGGCCTCTTCGACCGCGGAGGCGAAGGCGGCCCGGAAGATGTCGTCCCGGGTCTCTTTCCCTGAGGTGGTCTGGTCATCCCACCAGTAGTTGTCGGGGTCGTCAACGATATGGCGGATGAACTCTTTGGCCGCACCGCCGCCGCCTGACGGATGATCCTCCGGGAAGTCATCGTCCAGGGTGGCGGCGTTGAGGTGTTTCCAGAAGACGGCGAAGAGCGCCGCGGGAGCCGACTCCATGTCCATCTGGTAGTCCCACCTATCCAGGATGGCGCGCACCTCTTCGAGGTGGGCGTCATTCAGGGAGAGGTCCAGCAAGTACGGCACCAATACCTCGGCATTGAGGTCCATGTTGTCGCCCTGGATCTGTTGGATGTACTCGATGCTGATCTTTCCAGGCGCGTTCTCGATCAAGTCCACGATGCGCTGGGCGCGCTGGCCGTAGGCCCATTGGTGGGAGATCATATAGGGATATTCCAGCCCCACGACGGCGTTGTTGGCGGTGGCGATGTAGCCCTCCGGGGGGTTGAAGGCGAAGGGCATATCCTCGAAGGGGATGTAGCCCTGCCATTCATACTCACCCGTCCAGCCGGGGACCGGGTACAGGCCGCTGTGGCCTTCGGCCCGGATGGGGGTGACGCCCGGGGTCTGGTAGCCGATGTTGCCGTCCACGTCGGCGTAGACCAGGTTCTGGGCGGGGGTGGCGAAATCGCTGGCGGCCTGGCGGAACTCATCCCAATTCTGGGCACGGTTGAAGCCCCAGATGGCGCGGAACACCCCGCTTGGCTCCAGGGCGGTCCATTTCAGGGCAATAGCGAAGTTTTCGGGCAGGTCCAGGCCCGATTCCTCATCGAACTCTTCCAGACCATAGACATCGGTGATGAGCGGGCCGTGGCGGGTCAGGCGGACGGTCTGCTCGACGGGGTCGCCTCCGGCCACGGTGATGGTCTCGGTGATGATCTCCATGTCAACCCACTCCCCCTCGAACTCGTATTGGTTGGGGTTGTCGGGGTTGATCTTCTCGATGTAGAGGTCCATCGTGTCGGGGCCGACGTTGGTGAAGCCCCAGGCGATACGGTCATTGTGGCCGATGATGACGCCGGGCACCCCGGCGAAGGAAAAGCCGGTGACTTCCAGGGAGCATTCAGCGTTTTGGGGCGCGCAGTGCAGGCCCACTTCGTACCAGATGGAGGGCATCTGTGCTCCCAGGTGAGGGTCGTTAGCCAGCAGGGGCATGCCGGTATCGGTCAGATCGCCGGAGATGACCCAGTTATTGGAACCCAGCCCCTCCATGCCGCCGCCGGTCAGGGCGTTCAGGGAGGCGACCTGCTGATCCAGGGATTGCAAAGCGGGGGCGATGAGGGCTGCCAGGGCGGCGTCCGCATCGGGGAGGGAAGCGCTGTCGGTGGTGAGATGGGGATTGGGCACGATCACGGGGCGATCTTCAAAGGAATAGGGGGGGAACAGCTCGTCAATCTGCTCGGCGGTGAAGGTTTTCAGCAGTTGGGCACGCAGGATCTCCGAGTCCATGTTTCCGGCCAGGTCCCAGGCCATGGCTTTGGCCCAGGTCATGGAGTTCAGCGGGGTCCAGGGGGCCGGTTCGTATCCGGCGTTGAGGATGGGCAGGATGGCGTATTCCAGGCTGAGGGCGGTCCCCTTATGGTCGGCCAGGTAGGCGTTCACCCCCGCGGAATAGGCTTCCAGGATCGCCATGCTGGCAGCGTCTATCTGGGCCACTTCCTCGCGGGCTACACGCTCCCAGCCCAGGGTGCGCAGGAAGGCATCGTTATCCAACATCACGTCGCCCAGCAATTCCGAGAGACGCCCTGCGCCCTGGTGGCGCCAGAAATCCATCTGCCAGAAGCGGTCCTGGGCATGGACGTAGCCCTGGGCGAAGAACAGGTCGTGCTCGGTGCTGGCGAAGATCTGGGGGACGCCATACGAGTCGCGGTAGATGTCCACCGCCCCGTCCAGGCCCTCCAGGGTGATCTCCCCATCCAGCTGCGGGAAGGAACGCCGCACGGTGATGGGGATGATGATTCCCAGCAGCAAGCCGATCAAGACCACGATGCTGAGCAAGATTTGCAGAAAACGTCTGAGCTTGGGTGACATGGGATCCTCCGGGGGGTGAGATAGGTTGGGTATGGGTTGGTAAACAGGGAAACAGGTAAACAAGGATCAAGGTGATTGGTGATTGGTGATTAGGTAATCAGGTAATCAGGTAATTAGGATGAGTATGGGACGACGATGTATTATACCTCTATTCGGCGATCCATAGAAAAAACCGCCCTGGCAGTTCTCAGAGCGGCTCAGTAAGTGAAGTTGAGGATATGGAATTTTCTCCTCTAAAACGATATTTTTAGAACGCCGTGCATCCTACTTATCTCGTTTCGAAGTAGCGGAGAAGTTTGGCGGCGTCTTTCTTCCGCCAGGCTTCATGTTCATCCCGCATGGCCGGGTCGTTCTTGATGAAGGCGGAGGCCCAAAGGACCATAGTTGCGCTCTGGGCGGCCATGAACAGGTCAAGATGCTGGAGCTGGGATTCGGGTAGGGTGTGCTCTTGGGCATACCCCTCTAAAAAGGCGTCCCGTATCCAGGGGAAATCTTCGTTCCAGGGCCACTGCGCAAAAATGACGCCGATCTCGAACATCCAGTAGCCGTAACCACAGTCTTCAAAGTCTATGGGGCGGGGTTCCCCGGCTTTGAAGAGCACGTTCTCCAGGTACATATCGGCGTGGATCAGCCCGTAGGCGTCGGGGCCTTTGCCAAACGACTCCATAACTTCTTTGGTCTTTTGGGACACGGTCTTGAAAGGTTCCTGGTATTCCACCGGCATGGAGGCGATCAACTCCTCAACCGGGGTGCGGAGGACGCCGTTGCCGAGCTGTCCGGCCCAGTCCCAATGGAATCGTTTGAAGCCTTCCGGGGCTTGCCAACCGGCGGCGAACTTGTGCAGTTGGCCTACGAGCTGTCCCCAGGCGCGGACATGGTGAGGGCGCAGGCTTTTCTCAGTGAGCTGCCGCCCGTCCACCCAGCGCATGAGCGAGACGACCCGGCCTTGCGGGACGCCGGGGGTGGTGATGGCGGTCATCAGTTCCCCATTCAAGGTGGGTACCGGCTCCGGGACGGGCAGACCGGCTTCGCGGCGCAGGGCGGCCAGCCAGGTCAATTCGGAGGCGATGGTATCCAGGTCGCTGATCGAGAGGATGCGCAGGTTGTAACGGTTGGGCACGTAGGGGCTGTCGCCATTTTGGGCCGGGGCCGGGCCGGGCACGTCCACACGGAAGATGACGTTCCCCTCGTAGTGCATGAACGTGAGCGACGCGCCGCTCAAGCCGTAGGATTCCAGGGCGGTCTCGGCCAGCTTCCGCAAGCGGCGCAACCGCCCCAGGCGGGTTAGTTCTGCATAGGGTTTCATGATATTTCTCCTTCAAACACTTCACCGTAACTTTGTAAGGTATCGGTAAATAGAAAAAGCCACGGACGCGCCGTGGCTTGAAATGGATAGGAATGTTTTTTTTTACATCAATCCGGAGGCGCTGTCGAGCAACTCGAAACCGGACCGGGCCCCATCAGGGCAGGGTAAGTACGGGTTTCGGTTGTCGGTCGCATAAGGATGCCTCCGTGAATTGCAGCGGCGAAAGTTTACCGTGAGAGGGGGGAATTGTCAAGGAGAGAATTGCATTGCTCAGTGTAATGTTAAGCTAAATGTTGGTAAAAGATTGAAACACTGAATCGCTGAAAAACTGAAACACTGAAAAACTTTTTCCCTGATAAACTCAGTATATTATTGATTTCTATAAAGTAGGAAAGAAGTACAAAAATTAGCTTAACTCAGCACTCAGTGATTTAAATGCCAAAGGGGCGGGTCTGAGACCCGCCCCTACGGTAGAGTGTAAATGTTGGGACAACATATGCAGCAGGTTTATTCCTCGACAAAGGAGAGCAGGTAGGTGGGGTGGGACATGATGTGGGGGTTGGAGGCGGCTACGATCACGACGGCCCGTTTTGTGTCCGGGGTGAGGGGGATCTCGAAGGAGGCGAAGTTGTCTGCGTCAAGCTCGATCCGGGTCACGGTGGGGATTCCGGCGGCGTCAAAGGTGACGACGAGGACGTGGAAACGCTGGGGGACGTAGGCGGTGATGCGGGCGAAGCCGTCGGCCACCCAGCCTTCGTCCAGGGTCTCAATGTCATCGTAGAAACCGATCTCCGGGATGGAGATGTTGTCCACGGCCAGGCCGGGGGAGGTGTAGATGGCGTCGGTGATGTACTGGAAGCGGATCTGGACGACCTGCCCGGCGTAGGGAGAGAGGTCGACGGTCTCCTGCTTCCATGCCCGGCTGTTCCCGGTGTAGAACCGGTCGGTGAGGGCCAGGCCGCCGGGGTCATCGATGTAGGCCTCGCCCTGCATGTTCTCGGCCACCAGGGTCTCCCAGGTCTCGCCGCCGTCGGTGGAGACAAAGAGATAGGCGAAGTCGTAGGCGTTTTCGATGCTGTGGTAGACGGCGTAGTTCAGGGTGGCGGAATCGACGCCGGTCAAGTCCACCTCCCGGGTGAGGTTCATGTCGGACTGGTTGGCCCGGCCCGACCACCACATGTACTGGCCGGAGGCGGGGAGCACATTCTCCAGCATGGCTACCTTGGTGGCGCCGGTGAAGTCCACCGTGAAGGTGGTTTCGCCCCGCACGTCATAGAGATCGAAACCGTACTGGCTGACGGTATCTTCAAATTCCTTGGTCTTATTGGCGGTGAACATGCTGGGCGCGTCTACGAAAAGCGGGTCATCGCCGAAGGTGTACGTTTCGGGGATGTTGTAGTCTGCATTCTCGGCGAAGCCGATCATGCTGATGGCGACCATCCAGTCCAGCCACAGGTCGTGGGCGTCGAAGTCGTATCCAAACAACTGCAAGACCGCGTCCAGGGCCAGGAAGCCTGAATCGGGGTGCTGGACAAAGGTGGAGAAAGCCTCCCTGCCCAGACGGTGATCGATGAAGCGGGAGAGCAAATATCCCTTCCCGTAATGGGGGATGGAATTGCCCTGGGTCCAGGCGTTGAGCTGGATGTCGGTGTTGGCGGTGAAGGCGCTGCCCCGCGCGCCGGGATCACGGTAATCGCCGATCAAGGTTTGGGAGAAGGTGGCGGAGCCTTCCACCTCCCAGCCCTCGTCGCCGCGGTCGTAGTTGTGCTCGATCATGTGGCGGAACTCGTGGATCAGGGTGGAGGCATAGGCATCGCCGCCGATCCCCCCAGCGTCAATGTTCATCACGAACATTTCATGCTCGTTGGAGTGAGGGTTCACTACCGCGGGGAGCGTATCGGCGGTGGGAAAATAACCCAGGAGGCCGCATTGGTGGGCGGTGGACTCATCCACGTCGCACAACGCCAGGGCGGAAGCATGCATAACGTAAATGTGGGGGTCGCCATCAATGCCGGGGTTGTTCTCAAAACCGTACACCGACCGGGCGATCTCATATAAATTCTCAAAGGCTACTGCCGCTCTGTCATAGGCTGTGGGGTCTCTCAGTTCTCGGGTGGTGTCGAACCAGAAATAGGCATGTTCGGTCACCCGCTCCAGGCGGGCGTCTATCTGGGTGTATTCCAGGGTGTCGGTGTTGTGGATCCAGAAAGATCGCACGATGCCCTCGCTCAGGGTGGGCGCGTCGGTCGCCACGACGGGGTCAATGGGCCCCGGCACGCCCTGGATGGCGACGGCCAAAGCCAGGGGATCATTCTCGGTGAAGGTGAGGGTTTCCAACAGATCGAAGGTGGCTTGCTCCTCGGCGGTCACTGGGCTGCGGCTGAGGTCATCTTCTCCTGCGATAGCGCCGGGCCATTCATTGCCCGCGGGAGGGGCATCGGTAGGATCGGGGTCGGTGGGGGCGGCGGTAAATTCAACCGCAGGGGGCTGAGTGTCCACCGGAACGGGCGCATCGGTGGGGGGGACGGCGGTGGGCGTGGGGGTATCTCCTCCGCCGCAGCCCGCAACCAGCAGGATAAATACTATAGCAAATACAACGATGATTCTAGGTTTCATCTTTCCATCTCCTTTTCTTCTCCAAAAGAGGGTGAGTGGGTTTTGGGTATTATACTCGGAATGGGAGGAGAGGGAAACGGTTTTGCGTTATGTGCGCAGCAAGTAAATGAGGTCTTCTGGATTGATGGAGAATATTTTTAACCACTAAATGCAATGTTAAGCTAAATGTTAGTAAAATATTGAAACACTGATTCACTGAAAAGCTTTTCATCTGATAAACTCAGTGAAATAATGGTTTCTATAAAGTAGGAAGACGTACAAAAATCATCTTAACTAAGCGCTTAGTTAAGATGATTTTTGAAAATTTAGTTTGATGGACAATTAATAGGTAGAATTTATTGGAACACGAAACAACGTCATGTCCAACATCTTCCAAAAAATGTCATTATGTCCTTAGTAGGAGCAAGCACCTGAGTGCGCAATAGACAGGGTCTAAGACCAAGAAGTCTTCAAATAGAATAACGCAGCGAAGTTCAGCGTATTTTTACCCTACTTACACTTGTCCTCTCCCCAAACCCTGATATGATTCAGTCACCCTTTTCAATGGCGCTACCATGACCCTCGCCTCCCTCCTGAGCCACTGGCGCGCGGAACCGACCATCGGCGGCAACGTCGCTGAAAGATAATAGCTAATAATACTCAAGGAGGATATACCAATTCTCTTCAATGTGAACGTATTGCTCATATTTTTTAGAAATGGGTGGCGAACTGGCGTAATAGTACCCCATTGTTGCCCCACTAAGAACAAGACCAGATGTTGATACGCCTAGCTGGAATGAAGGGCCACCGCTATATGCCCATTGCAAGCCAAGTTCCTGGAATAAATTTACATACTCTCGACACCTCTCATTGTCAGCAGCCTCGATCAGTTGTTGCTCCTCAATCTGACATCTTCCACTGGCAGGGAAAATAACACGAAGATAATTTTCTTCCAACAACATTTGGACCAGTTTATTGAATTCATCTTTATGTTCGAAATAGTGGTCAATAAGTTCGTCAACTGCCGGATGAGGAGAACCACAAGCGCCAATATTTATCGCTAAAAGCATGAACAATACTATCAACTGAAGTTTTTTCACTTTAGAATTACTACCTCAATGGTCAAATCGTTGCTGCTTGATAGGGTCACAGATACCGAATCGATAGTATCACGTTGAACCTCATAGGAGCAAGCACCTGAGTGCGCAACAGACAGGGTCTAAGACCAAGAAGTCTTCAAATAGAATAACGCAGCGAAGTTCAGCGTATTTTTTCCCTACTTACACTTGCCCCCTCCCCAAACCCTGATATGATTCTCCCACCATGACCCTCGCCTCCCTCCTGAGCCACTGGCGCGCGGAACCGACCATCGGCGGCAACGTCGCCATCGAGGAACTACCTTCCTATTTCAGTCAAAAGGATTGTTCAGCTTCGTTTTTTGTTGGGATTGTGTTTCAAACTATCATTGATGATTTACTAAGTTTCCATTTCGAGAGCCAATATCTCACGTTGAACGTATTGGCGGAATACCTCAACATCCGTAAAATAACGGAAACCTGCCCGGTTAGCAATCTCTTCCACTTCTCGACTTTCATCAATCAGCAAAGCAACAGGTTGGCTGTATCCCTCCTGAAGTCCATTTTCCCAAACCAAGTCCAAGATCGCTAGCGGGGCTTCAGTCTCAGGGTCAATAACTTCAAAAAGCATTTCGCCTTCTGGCAATCCTTGTTCGACTACCCAGATATTCGTATCAAGGAGTAATTTTTCTTCAACTTCGGTGGCAAAACTACTAGCTACAACCTCAAGTGGGCGTTCAAAAATAGATTCAGGGATTTGTACTTCCGGTACATCTCCGACAAGTAGACTATTGAGAAATTCGTTGGCCGCTTTCGCTAATAGTTTCCGGCGTTCATTCAAAAATTCCGAGTAATTCTCAACCTTCCATAGTTCTCTGTCCATTGGAATCCAGTGCGATTCGAGAGCGCCAGGTTGATTTTCGACAATTTCTAGGAAGTATTGTTCCGGTAGGCGATTAGAGATTTTTAAGTTGGTTTCCTGGGTTAGGAAAGTGAAGTTAGCGATTGCATTCACCTCAGGCCGTTTATAACCATTTTTGTAGAGCGGATCTTTTGGGAAAATATGATGAACTTGTAACTGATTCAACTTACCCAAAAGATGGTTGGTTAACTCGATTCCCGTTCCCCAATCCCGAGCATGCCAGGCACGGGTAAGCATATACATCATCGGATAAAATCTGGCCCCTCGACTCCATCCCCAGAAGTCTGCTGGCTGCAATTCAAGATTCCCCCGCTCTTGGCGCAACTGTCCGATCAAGCGATCTAGTGCTCCCGTTTCTTCTTCCATAATACCAAGATCTTGGTTTATTTTACTTTCCGTTGAACCTGCAAAACGACCCCAGAGAATAGTATGCACATACCAGTAGAGCAATTTATCTCGCTCGCGGTAGTCTTCCAATCGACCCCCGCGTTCCATCAAGTACCGGGCCATAACAGGGAAGGAGTATCGGCTGCCCAATACGCGTTCGTGGTCTAATCCTAAACGAGCAGATATCATATTTAGCAGCGTATTTATCGCTTTTTCAGCTTGATTTAAACCATTTTGGAATGTTTCTGCGTCGATTCCAGCTAGAGCAGAGAAGAGCGCCTCACCAGTTAGGATAGTGTTAACGCAACGGAGCAGCCACTCTAATTTAAAATTGAAGCCAGCGTCTAGCCAGGTGTCTAGCCGGGCTTTCATCTGATTCCGAGCATCAGGCCACTCTGCGCAGATTTTCGCCAGAGCAAGATCACCTTTGGAGAGTTTTGTTCCGCCGCTGTTTACTTCGTTGAAAATGTCCACGACTACATCTACCGTTTTATCTTCACCTGTGACTTCTTCAATATGAAAATCAATGGTACGAACACTTGCCAGGGTGTTCAACCGATCAGTGTATTGCCCTGCTTTTTCTTGGTCGAGGGAAGAGTCTTGGTATAGCCTACCAATATATTTTCCCACATTACCAGGTTGAATCAAATCAGTGACATCAATCCAAAGAGGATCGCCCCCCATTTTAGGAGCGCTGTAGAACTCAAAATTTTCCTCCTCCATATTGAAATATAAACCAGTGAAAGTGCGGACATTGCCGTCAAAAAATTCGGGCGGTTTACCTCGGATTATTCCATAAAGCGATGTAATCCGTTGTTGTCCGTCCAGGATGAGTTTTACCGAACCAGGTTGTAATTGCACCTCGCCTCGCGGATTAGCGGTTTCCGTTTTAGTAACCCAAACGAGTAAGCTTCCGACTGGATATCGCCGGTAAAGTGAGTTCATAAAACGACGCACCTGTTCACGGTTCCAGACGTAGCCGCGCTGGAATTCCGGCAATGCCATGCTGCCGAGATCTATCTGGTCGAGGATGGTTTGAATTTGCATGATGATGTCCTCCAGTATAGTTTTGGTCTACTTAATTTCTAGGTAATTGTATTCACCTACTTCTAATTAATACTACGTTGACCGCTCCCGCAAGTTTTATGCTTCGGATATGGTAATCCTTGAGTAACTCGTCTACAGAAACTATCACACCCTCAACCTGCACCTCAATTTGAAAGAAGCCAGGGAGATGTTGCAAGTTTGGGAAAAGAATAATCGTAGGGGAAGTATAAGCCATGTTTGAAAAGAAAGGCGGGGAAATTAAGAATCAAATTGAAAGGGGATTAGATACTTGCTACCTCCCAAAACCCTGATATGATTCCCTCATCATGACCCTCGCCTCCCTCCTGAGCCACTGGCGCGCAGAACCGACCATCGGCGGCAATGTCGCTGAATGGCGGACTCTGCCGCCGCGCCCGGCGCGCTATGGGGAAACGCCGGAAAGCCTGCATCCCCGGCTGCGCGCCGCGCTGCCTGCGCGGGGCATTGAGAATCTTTACATCCACCAGGTCGCCGCGTTCGAGAAAGCCAGGGAAGGGCGAAACGTCGTCGTCGTCACCGGGACGGCCAGCGGGAAGACCCTGTGCTACAATCTGCCGGTCCTCGACCATCTGCTGGAGGACCCGGAAGCGCGGGCGCTGTACATCTTCCCCACCAAGGCCCTGGCCCAAGACCAGAAGGATGAACTGGACCGCTGGATGGAGGCCTTGGGGGAGGAGGCCATTCCCGTCGCTACCTACGACGGCGACACGCCCGGCAAGGACCGGCCCGGCATCCGAGGCAAAGCCCGTCTGCTCATCAGCAACCCGGACATGCTCCACATCGGGGTGCTGCCCTATCACACCAAATGGATCGAATTCTTCAGCAACCTGCGCTACGTGGTGATCGACGAGCTGCACACCTACCGGGGGGTGTTCGGCTCCCACGTCGCCAACGTGATCCGCCGCCTGAAACGGGTGGCCGACTTCTACGGGGCTGTCCCGCAGTTCACTCTCACCTCCGCCACCATCGGAAACCCGGTCGAGCTGGCCGAAAAGCTGACCGAGACGCAAATCGAATTGATAGACGAGGACGGTTCAGCGCGGGGCGCACAGCACTTCATCATCTACAATCCGCCCATCGTCAACCAGGAATTGGGCATCCGGGCCAGCGTCTTGCAGGAGAGCGTCCGCCTGGCCCAGGACTTGCTGACCTACGAACAGCAGACTATCATTTTCGGGCGGTCCCGGCGCACGGTCGAGATCATGCTCACCTACCTGCGGGAGAGCGGCGCGGCGGCCCCGGAGCAGATACGGGGCTATCGCTCCGGCTACCTGCCCCGCCAGCGGCGGGAGATTGAGCGCGGCCTGCGGGAGGGCGCGGTGCGAGCGGTTATCGCCACCAACGCCCTGGAACTGGGCATAGACATCGGCGGGATGGGCGCGGCGCTGCTCACCGGCTATCCCGGCACCATCGCGGGGACCTGGCAGCAGGCTGGCCGGGCCGGGCGCGGGGAGGATCAATCGCTGGCTGTGCTGGTGGCCTCGGCCAACCCCCTGGACCAATTCCTGGCCCGCCACCCGGAGTACTTCTTCGGTCGCAGCCCTGAACAGGCCCTCATCAATCCTGATAACGTCCTCATCTTGCTGGGACACATCCGCAGCGCGGCGTTCGAGCTGCCCTTCCGGGTGGGAGAGTCTTTTGGCTCCCTGGAGGCGGAACAGGTGGCCGACCTGCTGGGCTTCCTGGAGGAAGCGGAACTGCTGCACCGCTCCGGGGATAAGTATTTCTGGATGGCGGGGGGCTACCCGGCGGAGGGCGTCTCCCTGCGCAGCGCCTCCACCGATAGGGTGCTGCTGCGCACCTTCGTGGATGACCGTCCGGTCACCATCGGGGAGGTGGACCAGCTCAGCGCGTATTGGATGGTGCATCCCGAGGCCATCTACCTCCACGAGGGGCGGAACTATCTGGTCGAAGACCTGGACCTGGAGGGGAAGATCGCCTCGCTGCGCCCGGCGGAGGTGGACTACTACACCGAGCCGCGCCGGGAAACCACGGTCTCCTTGATCGAAGAACTCGGTTACGTGCAGTCCACCGGCGGCTCCAAAGCCTTCGGGGAGATCGCCGTGACCACCCAGGTCACCGGCTACCACAAGGTGCAGTGGTTCACACACCAACGCCTGGGAAGCGGCGAGGTTGACCTGCCGCCCACCGAACTGCAAACCACCGGCTACTGGCTGGCCCTGGACGAGGAGACGGTGAACGGTCTGCGGGATGAGGGTCTCTGGCGGAACGATCCCAGCCAATACGGCCCCAACTGGAGCACGATGAGCGAACGCGCTCGCCAGCGGGATAACTTCACCTGCCAGGTCTGCGGCAAGCCGGAGGGCGACCGGGCCCACGATGTCCATCACCTGGCCCCCATCCGCACCCTGGAAAACTACATCCAGGCCAACCGTCTGGAGAACCTGGTCACGCTTTGCCCGGCTTGCCATCGCCGGGCTGAACGGGCCGTGCGGGTGCGCAGCGGGCTGGCGGGGCTGTCTTTCGTATTGGGACACCTGGCCCCCCTCTTCTTGATGTGCGACCGGGGCGACCTGGGCGTCCACGCCGACCCCAAATCCCCCCTGGCGGAGGGCAAGCCCGCGGTGGTCCTCTACGACCAGATCCCGGCGGGCATCGGCTTCAGCGAGCGGCTCTACGAGCTTCACGCCGAGATCATGGCCCGAGCCTATGCGCTGGTTGAGGAATGTGAGTGCAGCGACGGGTGTCCTTCATGTGTGGGGCCGGGCGGGGAGAGCGGATTGGGAGGGAAGA
>CBDUUP010000080.1:0-14096 GCA_965370435.1 uncultured Anaerolineales bacterium
AATGGTTTGTGGGGCGGGGGGGTTGGGGTGTGGGTTTGGGGGGGGGTGGTATAGAACGCCGTCTGGGTGAGGGGCAGGTCGGGCGGCGTAGTGGTGGGTGTGAGGATGGGCGTTGGGCTGGGATCGAGGGTGGGTTCGAGGGTATTGGTGGGTGGGTTGGTAGGCTGGGTATTGGGGGTGGATAATCCGCTGGCCTCTATGGTCAAGGCGATGGCGGTGGGCAGATATTCGGTGGGGATCAAAGTGGGCAGGGTCGAACCAGGGTCGTCGCCACAACCGCTTGAAGCCATCATCAAAACCCCCGCCAGCAAGAAACCCACCGGCGCGGGAATCCTCCCAGCGATTGGGCCGATTGAACGACTCCGCCCCCTGATTTCATCTCGTGCCGCAGCGGTCTTTTCACTGCCGCGGGGGTACTTTCTCTTGACTATTGACATAACTATAAAATATCTTATTTGCACATCTTCAAGGGTGGCATATAAAATACCCTTGAGAGGGCGACAACGTTCATTTAATGCAAACCAATTGTCCTTTCAGCGAAGGGGATTTTACCACACCCAGGCCCCCAATATCCCTACAGGACAGTTATCTTGGGGTGCATTTCAGTCTGGGGGAAAATTGGCGCGACAAAGCGACTGAAGTCGCACTAACAACTGCAAAGTCCGCCCTTCGGCGGACTAAAACATCGTCAAGTCGGCACAGGCCGACTTCAAAAACGTTTGAGTGATTTAGTCACTCAAACACCCGTCATCTTTTTCGATGATCCTACTCTTATTTACAAATCCAACTTGTTGAAATAGTCAGTTATAAAATACCCCCGGCGCATTCAAACTGCCGGGGGTATGTGAACCAATAAAATTGGGACCTATAACCCGTAAATCGCGCCGAGTTTGGATTCAAGATAACGCATATAGGGGTCGGCGTTGATCTTGGAGCCGGTGATGCGTTCCACTACTTCTTGGGGTTCGAACTTGCGGCTCAGGATATGGACATTTTCTCCCAGCCAGCCTAACAGCGACTCGAACTGGCCGGAACGGATCTGTTCGCCTAGGTCGGGGATGGCTTCATTGATCTTCTCCCAAAGTTGGGCGGAAACCAGGTTGCCCAGGGCGTAGGTGGAGAAGTAACCGATGGCTCCGAACGACCAATGCACGTCTTGCAGCACGCCTTCGGCATCATTGGCGGGCGTTACGCCCAGATAATCTTCCATGCGGGAGTTCCAGATCTCGGGCAGGTCCTTGACCGGCATGGAGCCTTCCATCATGCCAATCTCGATCTCCAGGCGGAGCATGATGTGCATGTTGTAGGTGGCTTCGTCGGCCTCGACGCGGATCATTGATGGCTTGACCATGTTGATCCCTTTGTAGAAGGTATCCAGGTCCACGTTCCCCAATTGGGAGGGGAAGACATCTTGCAATTTGGGGTAGTAATGGGTCCAGAAATCGAGCGAGCGGCCCACCAGGTTCTCGAACATCCGGGATTGGGATTCGCCGATCGCCAGCGAGGCGATCCCCGATAGAGAGGTGCGTTCGTATTCCGGGTTCCCGCCCATGCCGTGGAGGGCGTGTCCGGCCTCGTGCATGGTGGCGAAGAGCGCGGGGTTGAGGAAATCGGGGGATACCCGGGTGGTGATGCGGACGTCGTTCAGAGCGATGCCGGAGGTGAAAGGATGGGGGGCTTTATCCTGGCGGCCCCGGTTCCAATCGTAGCCGAAATCGGTGATGACCGCCTCGCCGAAATCCCATTGCTTCTTCTCGTCGAAGGGTTGGTGGAGGAAGGAGTCGTCCACCTGGGGTTTTTCGCTGATGGCCTTGATCAGAGCGACCTGCTTGGGGCGCAGATCCTCAAAGATGGCTTTCACTTCGGCGGTCTTCATTCCCGGTTCGAAAATGTCCAGCAAGGGATCGTAGACGTGGTCGTATGGGGCGTAGAGTTCGGCAAAGCGCTGGTTGTAGTCCACCACCTTTTCAAGGTGAGGCTCAAAGATGGAGAAATCGGATTTCTCCCGGGCTTCCCGCCAGGCCATGCTGGCCGCGTTTTGGATGACGGCGAGTTCTGCCACCATCTCCGGCGGGACTTTGGTGTTTTTCTCATAATCTTTGGAAGCGACCTTGATGAGCCGGGCTTCGTCCGAGTCGGGGTCGAGGTCCTTGCCCAGTTCCCGGAGTTCTTCCAACAGCTTCCCGTTTTCCGGGGAGATGGATTTTTCCTGGACCAGTTGGCCCAGAGCGGCCATCGCCCTACCCCGGGCTTCCGCGCCGCCGGGGGGCATGTTCACCTGCTGGTCCCAGCCCATCAACCCTAACGCGTAGCTGAGGTCAAATAGCTCAGCTTCCATAGCTTTAAGTTCTTCTAGTTTCTCTTTCATGGTTTCTCCTGGTTTCGTGTATTAGTAATTCGTCGTTCAAGGATGGTTGTTATTATGTTCAAATATTGACATGCCTCCGAGACAATTTCATTGATTTACAACAAGATTTCAAGTTATCGAAACTAAAAATGCGTTTTATTCATATAATACATTAATTATATGAATAATTATACGCAAGAATTTTATAATCGTCAAGGGTGATGTTGATAATACGTAACTAAAATCTTCATAATCTTGAACATTTCAGTCTCCCGCCCCCCAATCATCTATGCAGGCTTTTAGCAATAGCTACCTTAATTTGACTATCTACTATTTTTGATTGGGGCCAGGTCTCTGAGTCTAAACAATTCTCCAGCGAAGTTCTTCCCCCCGCAGGGCGGACAGGGCTTCGGAGGCGATGTCCTGGGCGGCGCGGGCCTGGGCCTCCGAGGTCTGAGCGCCGATATGCGGGGTGGCGACCACATTGGGATGGGCCACCAGGGCGGTCAGGCCGGGAGGTTCTTTGGCGAATACGTCCAGCGCGGCGCCCGCCACCTGCCCCGATTCCAAGGCGCCCAGCAGGGCGGTCTCGTCAATCACACCACCACGAGCCGCGCAAACCAGGCGCACTCCGCGTTTCATCTGTCCCAGAGCCTGCCCGTCCAACATGCCCCGCGTCTCCCGGCTGAGGGGGACGTGCAGGGTGATGAAATCAGCCTGGGCGTATAATTCCTGAAGGGAGACCGGCGAAGGTCCCCGTTGGCGGATCTCTTCCTCCGGGAGGAGCGGGTCATAGCCCAGGATGGTCATCCCCATCGCGGCGGCCCGCATGCCGACGGCCGCGCCGATGCGTCCTACGCCAATAACTCCCAGGGTTTTGCCGGAGAGTTCAACCCCCCGCAGTTCCTTCTTGAGCCACAATCCGGCTTTCATGGCCGCGTCGGCCTTGCCGACCATCCTGGAGAGGGCCAGCATCAGCGCCAGGGTGTGTTCGGCCACTGCGATGGTGGTCGCGGTAGGCGAGTTGACGACGATCATATCCCGCTCCTGGGCCGCGCCCAAGTCTATGTTGTCCACGCCTACCCCGGCCCGCCCGACAACTTTCAGGTTGGTAGCAGCTTCCAACACTTGCCGAGTGACCTGGGTACGCCCCCGCACGATGAGGGCATTGTAGCCGCTGACGATTTCCAGCAAGTCGTCGGCCTGGATGCCGGTCTGGTCGTCCACCTGGGCGGCTTCTTTGAGTATGGCCTGTCCACTTTCATGCAAGCCATCGGTGATGAGAATTTTCCAATTAATCATGGAATGACCTGTTTTTTTCGACTAGTGAATTCTTGAGAAATTAAATACTTGCGATTTTAAAAACCTCATCCCTAATATTTTCATCATCAATAAAATCTTCTACCGTGAACCAGTGATGGACAGCATCTCGGTGAGCGTCCAAATCATCAGTTGCTTTGTCGCTCATTGAAACGTTTTGTAAAAGGAGAATTGTTGTGGCGTTGGGATTCTCTGCCACCGCCCGGCTTAGACTCTTGATCGCAGCGCCAACTCTTTCTAATACACCGGAGGCATCTATCCCCCCTTTGATTTCAATAGCAATTTGAATAGTATCGTTCTCGTAGATACCAATGTCTGGTTCTTCTGCAAAGGCCACAATCCGACCATCTGACAGGGAAATTTTATCGGCTTCAATACTTTCGCTGATTCCTGTTTCTCGGATTCGTCTCCGAAATACACCCTTTACGATCTCTTCAACTTTATCGCCTTTAACGTTGTTCCAACTACCTTGGGCCTGTGTACCCGCTGCCATTCCACGCCAAACATCGAATTCACGAACATCTAATTGGTCATCAAATTGAATTAGACGACTGATAATTTGGTTCAAATGATTGGCGATTGCTAAAGCACGTTCATCATCGGGTGTGGCTTTGCCTATCTCAAAGCGCTTTACAGATAAACCAATGTTCCCCATAGATTTCTGGGAAACCATTGATAACGTTCGATAATATCCGACAGAGCCTTGTACGCGTTTGAAAACTTCAGGATGTGCAAATACAATTATGGGCATAATACCCCGATGTATGACTTTATCCCAGGCTTGTTGGGTGATGCCTAGTAACTCCAAATCCCATTCCAGAGTTTCCCCCTGTATGCTCTCGATTTCTTTGGCAACTTCAAGCAAACCCCACTCGTGAAGCTTCTGGTGGAAAAATTCGCTTTTCGCTAACTGATCAATGCTCCAGGCTTCGTATTTTTTTCCAGAATCCCTAATAAAACGAGCCATATTATGCTTTTCTCCATATGGTTATACTTTTCCGTAACGGCTCACGTCCGAACTTTCCCATTTGCTGACTGCTGTTACCTTTTCTTTGAGGAAGAACGTATACTTTTATAGGTTCAAAACCTATTTTTTCTGCCAGGTTGGTGCTTAAAAGATCAACCGGGATAACTTCACCAGCATAACGCACATTATCATTAACGAACACGACGTATGCGCCCTTCTTACAGGTTCGATAGAGTTCTGCGAAGACAAAGGTCAATTCGGTGAAGTATTGTTCTACCATTCGCAGGACTCCCCGATTATTTACATCCTTGCGTTTCCAACGAGTTTGGAGAGCCTCGTTAATTTCCACAAAAGCCGGATTCGATTGAACGGTTTCAAGTATCTGCGCAAACCTTTGTCCTTGACCCAACGAAAGGTAGTGTTCCTTCAGGGCGTCAATTTTTGGGCGATTTTCAACCGTGCAGGAAAGCTGGCTCTGCCGCAAGTCACGAATGTCTTGTCCCTCTCCAAGATAGGCCAATTCTAGGGCGTAGGTTCTGGTGTAATCGTAACGGTTGCAGTAAGGTGGCGATGTAATCACGGCTGAGAATTGGTCTGCCTCCATGGTTGGCAATTCCCACAACGTATTTCCTTCAATCAATTCCTGGCGACTCTTACGAAAGGTGAGTTGTTGTAATTTCTTGATGTCGGCGATTACGGTGACAAGTCCGCTAAGCAAGGCTTCCTTAACCGTGGGCAAGGGGCCTTTGTCAACTTTCTTAATGAGCTTCTTGCCCTGCGTAGCTCTTATTTCATTTCGTTTCCTAACTTTTGATGAACGATGATCCCACCTCAAATATTGACCGTCTTTGCGAGTATAGCTTATTTCTTCCAAGATACTCGACAGCAATAGTTTAAGGAGAATCTTGGCGGAATCGCTGTAAGGCTGACTTTCAAACCATCTGGAATAATACATCAAGTCGTTTTCGGTCTCGGGTGGAAAGGCGCCTTCTGTTATTGTTATGTGAGGGAATGTTCGGGCAGCTTCATCAGGCTCAGACTTATCAATTGATTCTCGTATCTGGGCTAGTTCATCAAGATCATAGTCCATGAACTTTGACTTAGCTTCCCAGGCAAGGTGGCACATGGCTAGAAGTTCAATTCCCACTCCATCAATACCTAGTGACTTGGCGACAAGTAATGTTGTTGATGAACCGCTAAATGGATCCAAAACGGTCTCACCAGGCGAAATATCAAACTTGCGGAGAAATTTTTCGACCAACTGGGCTGAAAATCCTTCTTTATACTTTATCCACCCATGCAGCAGTTCACTTTTGTTTCCTTGAAAACTGACTAACCTACGGTTAAATTCAACCCTCTCTTCGAGCAATGGCGCATATTTCTCTTCTAACGCAAGGCGTTCTTTTTCATCGCACACCTTGGAATGCGAAAAAGAGCGCCGAACTAAATTATCTGGTTGGTTAGTTCGCTGCTTATCTGTTGAAAAGAGTTGTAACTGCTGCACTTAATTTGAACCTCACATTTTATTTAAACTAAGTTTCTCTATTATACCTAATGTAAAGGGATTACGAACGCAATTGAACCTCAATCCTAATAAGTGGATAATTCATTCACTCAGACAGGATATTTCATTTCTCTAGTATTACTTGTTTTACCCACCTGTGAACATGAACCCAAAAAAGATTCCCAACCCCAGGACGCTGCCCACTAACCCCAGCACGTTGACAATTGTCGGTTTGAATCTGGAAAGGAGCGAGGCCAGACTAACACCCACCCCCAGAATTGCGATGGTTTGAAGCAACCCGAAGATGAAATCGCCAAGTAGTAGGATTGGTTCGGAGAGTTCCTCCGCGCCGGTACCCGCAATATAGAATAATAGACCCACAAAAGTTAGGACGAGGCCAACCGGAGCCAAGAAACCCATCAAACAGCCGCCCCAGGGGAAGATTCGGTCCGCCGACCGGGGAAGGCTGGAACCCTCTTCAACCAGGAGGGTTGCGTAGTCGGTCTGAATTTTCCGGTATTGGAAAAATTGACGGAATACCTGGTAAGTCCAGTATATTTGCAGCAGGCTAAATACAAGCCAGGCCGATGAACCCGACAACAAATTCATGAGGGTTGCCCACAATAGGGTTACGCCATACACCACGAACATGGCCGCGTCCCTGAAATAGAATGAGGCTAGACCCACCAGCACCAACAATAACCCCCATGAAGAGGAGAAGAAACCGAAGATGAAAAAGTAAATCACACCCAGGATCAAAAGGGTGCGGCCCCAGGAACGGATACCGGCCAACATCTGGGCATAGCCGTCTTCAAGTCTCTGTTTGGCGCTGACCGGTTGAATATCTATGTCTATGAGTTCGCCTTCCGGAGTCTCATTAATTTCAGGTGAAATGTTTTCGCTCATTGTTGTCCTTCTCTGATAATTTGAGATCAGAAAGGGGCAGCAGACCGTCTGCTGCCCCATCTTTCATCTACCGGATAATATCCAGCAAGTGTTCGATGCCTGTCTCCAGCACGGCATCTAACCGGCCCAGGGCGCTGTCCACGGTCACCGGGACTACGAGGTCGGGCTGGACGCCGGTTCCCTCTATCAGCAACTGGCCGTCGGGAGTCTCCGACCGCCCGGTGGGGAACTGCATCGAGTAGCCGCCGGGCATTTCGTACTGCCCCCGCCCAACTTCACCATAGGCCCCCGCGGTCCCGTAATGGCCTACCACGGTGGCGCGCCCATTCTGGATCATGGCGTTGGCGAAGCCTTCGCATGCGCTGATGCAGTAGGGGCTGACCAGCAGCACGATTGGCCCATCGTAGTACATGGGACCGGGCACGATGCGCGATTGGTAAGGAGAATCCTCGAATTGGCCGGAAATTTCGTTGTAATAGGAGCGTTGGCCCAAGATGATCTCCTGGTTGAAGAAATATCCGGCAAAGGCCGAGGCCATGCCGCCGCTGCCCCCGAAGTTGGTGCGCAGGTCAATGATCAGGCCGGGAACTTCGAATTCGATCAATTGGGCGATGTAATGTTCCCAGGTTTGGGCCATGAGATTGTAATCTCCCAGGAAGGTGTTGATTTGAAGATAGCCCAGTCCTGACTCATCCAGCACTTCCCCCTGCACGGGGAGCATGATCTCGTCTTGCAGGAAGGAGGGCATGGCGGCGAACAAGGAGTCGTAATCTACTTCGGAGGCCATAGTCACGGTTTGAACGCTTCCACCGGGGTTCTTGAAGGACACCGTGGCTTCTCCGCCCAGCGGCACCCGGGTCAGGAAGATGGCTTGCTCCACCCGTTTGTGCTGTTCGGTGGAGTAAGGGCCGAAATATGGTTCCACGGCTCGCAGGGCATCCAGAACCGGCTGTCCATTCCAGGTGACGATCTCCGCGCCCACCCTGAATCCAGCCGCCTCTCCAGGGAGACCAGGCAGCACCTGAGTGACGATGACGCGCCCGTCGCTCAGTTCGACCACCACCAGGCCAAAGCCGCCGCCCTGTTCTTCGTAAAATACCTGGGCGTCGAATGACACGCCCACATGCCCGTCCGGGATGGCCAAGGTGAAATCGCGAAGCACGATGTAGTAATCCCGGGTGTTGCGGGCGTTGGCAGCCTGCGGGCCGAACTCGGCGTAGAGCGCGTCCCAGTCTATGCCTTTATCCGCAGTGAAGGGATATTCGACGCTCACTTTGTCGAACATGGCATCGAAAGCCTCGCCGTAGCCCATCTCTGAGAAATCATTGACCGCCATCTCGCCTTCGATGAGGTCAATGACCGGCCGGGCGATCTTATAGATGAAGAATGGCTCTTCGCCAATCTCCACGATGTTGTAGCCGGCTCCAATCCCCTCAACCGGATCATCCTCGGTGAAGAGCATATTGTCGGGGCCATAGCCAACCGGGAATTGCTGTTGGTCGTCCGGCGACCAGACGATCAAGGTACCGCCGACGATCTCGCCATCTCGTTCCGAGTCGACGATGGTGGAGGCGTAAGCCCCTGACCATCCGGTGCCGTCCCTCGGCTCCAGGAACGGCCCTCCCCAGGTATTGGACCAATAGGCCACCGCAAAGATCATCACGCCGGTATCCTCGCCGCCGTCGTTGTCCACATCCACCAGGGTGCCCTGGGGCGCGGCGGGCAGGCTCAGAGAATAGGTCAGGGTATCGTCCCCGATCAGTTCGATAGGCCCAATGGTCTGACTTCCTAGAGGGAACTCGAATTCCAGGTTTCGGGCCACGAAACCGGCCTGATCCTCGAGCATCACAAACCCTGTAGAGACCGAGCTGAGGAAGAAGGGAGAAGTGAACTCGATGGTTCCGCTGACGAAGATCGGTTCATTGGGGTTGGTCGAGACCGGCGCTTCGGTCGGCGGAGGGAGGGGGATGTCGGTGGGGATTTGGGTTGCCGTGGGCGCGGTGGTTGGTTCGGACAGGGCGGTGGTGGGCGTCTCGGTGGGAGAACTGGTCACACTGCATGCCAACGATACCAAGATCAAAAAACTGATGAGGTTGAACAATTTGGTTCGCGATTTCATGTTTTTTCAAACTCCTTTCCGTTCAATCAATAAGATATTTTTGGAAGTATACCTCACACATAGGGCGCAGATACTGTGATGTAGTTATCAATCACTCGCTGCCAGAGCCGCTTCAATTTCCTCTCTGAAGAAGGAGAAGGGCTGGGCGCCGATGATGATTTTCCCGTTGATGACAAAGCCGGGCGTGCCAGAAATCCCCAGGGCCATGCCATCCCGCCGGTCTTGTTCCACGCGGTTGGTATATTTCTGGCTGAAGAAGCAGTCTTCGAACTCGTCCATGTCCAGGTTCAGGGATTCGGCCAATTCCAGGTAGCCCTGGTTGTTGAAGTCCACCGAGGCGTCGAGGAACAATCGGTCGTGATACTGCCAGAACATATTTTGGTCTCCGGCGCAGAAGGCGGCCTCCGCCGAGATCTGGGACTGAGCGCCGAACAAGGCGCCAAAGGCATGGAATTCATAATACAACTGCCCGGTCAGCACGTAGGTCTCTAAAATACGGGGCTGGGTCTCGGCCGCATAGATGCCACACCAGTAGCATTGGAAATCAGAGTACTCGATAAAGGTCACCGGCGCATTGGGGTCCCCCAGGGCGCTACCGTTAGCCAGGGCGTATGGAGCGTAGATAGTTGCGGTGATCGTGGGGGTGAGGGAGGGTGTCGACGTCCAGGGTACCGGGGTCAGGGTCGGCGTCCAGACCACCAGGGTGGCTGTTATGGTGATGGTGGGCGGGGCCGGGGTCGGTTCTTCCGGTACGGGGGTATCGGTGGGGGTCGGTTCTATTAAAGCGCTGGTGACCCTCTGGCAGGAGAGCGCAAGCAGGATCAATAGACCAATGACTATTGCAGGAACCTGTTTTCGATATTTCATGGAGGCCTCCTCGGTGCGGTGAGAGATCTGTGTAAAATTGCTGCCAATAGTATACCCGCTGCTTACTAAAAACCCAATACCCAGTTTGTGTCTACAATGTCTTGTTCTTCTACGGCCCCCAGCGAGGCTGCCAATCGCAGTATTCATTGTCAGTCAGCCGCCGAATTTCGGTCCCATCCATGCGCATGACGTAGATCTCACAGCCGTCCTCATCCCCATACTTGTCCCGGTAGGAGGTGAAGGCGATCCATTGGCCGGAGGGTGAAAAACTGGGGGCCAGGTAGTTGCCGCCATCACCGGTGATGAGGCGGAAATTTTCCCCGTCCCGGTCTATCAAGAAGATGTCCCAATGCCAGCGCTGCCCGACGTAGGAGGCCAGGGTCCGCCCGTCCGGGGACCAATCGCTGCGCCCCCGTATGCGCTTCACGCCTCCGTAATCGGCATAGACCTGAGTTACTGTCCGAATATCCGAGCCATCCAGGTTCATGATATATAACTCGACCTGATCTAGATGGCCTACCCAGGCCTTATCTGAGGCGAACAGGATCTCTTGGCTATCTGGAGACCAGGCCGGGTCCCAGGCATTCCATCCCTGGCCGGATATTTGGCGGGGGCTGCTGCCGTCCCGGTTCATCAGCCAAAGGTAGCGGAAATCCCCCACTGTGCGATAAAAGACGATTAACTCTCCATTGGGAGAGATCGCCGGAGCATAAGAGTCGCCTAGAGTGGTCAGCCGGGTCTGGTTTCCGGCCAGGTCCATCTCGTAGATCTCATACTCCCCGCTCATACTGGAATCGAATACCACCCGCTGTCCATCCGGGGATAAGGAAGCGCCCCCGTGGTTGGCTTGATCGTCACTGGTCAACCGCCGCCAATTGGAACCGTCTGGGTCAATGATGCAAATCTGGTTGCGCCCTACATCTTCGGATATCTGGCAGGCGAAGACGATCTTCCCGGTCGGGCTGGAGGGCGTAGGCGTCAAGGTCGGCGTAAATAATTCTGTCGTCGTCCACGGCAATTGGGTAGCGCTTGGCGTCCAGTTCACCAGAGTTGATGTCTGGGTTAGACCTGGCGGAACCGGTGTAGATTCATCCCGTCCAGGCGATTGGGTGGGGGAGGCGAAGCTGAATGGCTGGCATGCTATGGATACCAGAATAAATGTCCCTATTACGTTTAACATCGTTTTTCTGCTTGGTTCCATTCTCGCTCCTCAATAGTACATCATCTTCCGGGTAGTATACTCTCAGTTTACGGGAAGTGGAGCGGCCTCTTTTTCCTTTGGAGGGTTCAGATGATAGCTAGTTAAAGGGAGACGCCCCACCGGGGCGTCTCTACGGAGGTATTCAGGTTGGACAGGCAAACTCGATTTTTCGATCACATCATTCGAAATGAGACCAGCCCCTAATCACCCATGATATAATCCCATCCTAAATTCCCATTAACGACCCAATTACTGAGAGATGATCTATGCAGCCTAAAGAACTCTACGAAATCTTGAACCAACACCTCCACCCGGACACATTCCCCGTCGCCGTGCGCATGGTTCCACCGGGGGAGGAGCTTCCCTCCCGGACCAAACGCCCCAACCGGGATATGAACCTCCAGGTCACCATCTGCCAGGGGGTGGCATTCTCCCGGCGCTATGGCTGGGTGATGGCTGTGGGGGACGAGGACCTATCCTGCCCGTTGGCGGCGGCGGTGTTTGGCTTCCGCCCCATGCTGGATTACATGGCCAAGGGACATGCCTGCTACCAGATGTACACCGAGACCCTGGAAGGAGGCCAGAACACCGAGGCGGAAGTTGAAAGCGTCCCCCATAAAACCTATGACTACGTCCTCAGCGCGCCGCTTCACCGCACGGCTTTCGAACCGGAGGTGATCGTCGTATATGGCAACGCGGCTCAGGTGATGCGCCTCAACGTCGCCGCCTTGTGGAAAGAGGGCGGGCGGATACATTCCTCCTTCTCCGGCCGGATTGACTGCTCCGATGAGATCCTGGTGCCTCTCCGCACTCAGAAGCCGGAGGTCATCCTCCCTTGCTACGGCGACCGAGTCTTCGCCCAGACCCAAGACCACGAGATGGCCTTCTCCTTCCCCTGGGCCTGGGCGGAGCGCATCGTTGAAGGGTTGGAAGGCACCCATAAGGGCGGCGTCCGCTACCCCATCCCCTCCTTCTTGAGCTTCAATCCCCAATTCCCCAAGCACTATTACAAGATGGATGAACTCTGGGAAGAGCAGGGCGACCTGCCCCCCAAGGTATCTTGAATTGAATCGAAGGGGGAGATTGGGATAAGATTGTATAATATTGAGTGAATAAAATCTTCCCCTAATAAATAGGAAAGCGATATGAACCTTGATGATCTGAAGGCTTTCAAAGAAATTGACACCCAGGATATGCTGGCTTCCATTGACGGCTTGCCGGACCAACTGCAAACCGCCTGGGATTTGGGGCAAAACCTGCCGCTGCCCGCTGCGGAGAGCATCCAATCGGTTTTGGTGGCTGGGATGGGGGGGTCGGCTATCGGGGCTGACCTGCTGTCCGCTTACGCCGCAGCGCAGGGGAAAGCGCCAATCTTCGTCAACCGGGATTACGACCTGCCCGCCTGGGCCAATGGCCCGGAGACGCTGGCAGTCGCTTCCTCCCATTCGGGCAACACCGAGGAGACGCTATCGGCCTTTGGGCAGGCGGTTGAGCGTAATTGTCGGGTCGTTGTTGCCACGACTGGCGGTAAATTGGCCGAGGCTGCTGGGAAAGCTGGCGCGCCGGTCTGGAAATTCGAACATAAGGGGCAGCCCCGGGCGGCGGTGGGGTTCTCCTTTGGGCTGCTGCTGGCCCTGTTGGCTCGGTTAGGATTGATCCCTGACCCGGAGGAGGAACTCCGGGGCGCGGTGGAGGCCATGCGGGTTCAACAAGCGACTATTAACGCTGAGATGACGGCCGCCAAAAACCCTGCCAAGCGGGTGGCCGGTCAACTGGTGGGGCGGTGGGTGACGGTGTTCGGGTCGGGGATTCTGGCCCCGGTGGCCCGGCGATGGAAGAATCAGATCAGCGAAATTTCCAAAGCCTGGGCGGGTTTCGAGATTCTGCCTGAAGCGGACCACAACACCGTGGCCGGGATCGTGCAGCCGGAGGAACTCTTTGGGCGTTCGATGAACGTTTTCTTGCACTCCCCCGCCGACCATTCCCGCAACCAACTGAGAGGGGAATTAACCCGAAAGATATTCATGCTGGAAGGGCTGAACACCGACTTCGTGGAGGCCCAGGGCGATACGGCCCTCGCCAATCTGTGGACGGCCCTGCACTTCGGCGATTACGTGTCTTATTACCTGGCGATGGCCTACGGGGAAGACCCCGGCCCGGTGCCAGCCATCGAGATGTTGAAGAAGGATTTGGCGGAGGCTTGATAACCGGGAGGTTAGATTTCCTTGAATAGAAAAGACCCCGGCAAATGGCCGGGGTCTTAAATCATGCGCCAAGACGGTTATTCTGCGTCCTTGGCGTCCCCTAGCGGTTCTTCGGGTACCAATATCAACATCGCCAGATATATCAATAAACCAGACCCGCCGAAAACAACCGCCAGCACAAACAGCAGCCTCACCACGGTGGGATCGATCCCGGTATAGTCCCCGACGCCGCCCGCCACCCCTGCGATCATCCGTTCCTCGCGTGAGCGATATAATTTTTTCACTTCAGTAGACATTTCATTTCTCCTTAATTGGGTTGTTCTATTAGTATATACGCAAAGCATACCCAAAGGTTGCAAAGCGTTCAACGTTTAACGTTAGAACGATGAACGTTTGGGGGAGGACAAATGTACTGTATTGTGGAGGATGGTTGACACATTTCAAATCGGGCGAACGCGATATTGTCACCTTAAACCTCCCGCAGGTTGTTTCTCAGAACGAAATGTCAAATTTAGTTTGGATTGTTCCTTGAAAATTGCTGTTTTAGATAAAACTGCGGGAAGTTGGGCGTCTCCCTGACATATTTTGCGTGGACACCTTTTCAAAACTGACAAGAAAAGTGAGAAATAATCTATCCACTGGACAGTTTGCAAATGCAACC
>CBDUUP010000081.1:0-14085 GCA_965370435.1 uncultured Anaerolineales bacterium
CCTTATTGGAACCCAGGGTTTCTTGTGAGTCCAAACCCATACGCTCCGGATCATGCCAAAGGCAAAAACGATTCCAATAGAGGTAAATAGCGTCCATCTGACCAAGGGAGTCCAAAGTCGTTCGTCTGCTCGACTAATATGGCATTGCTGACAGGGGTCTTTCTCGGGAGGAGGCAGCACACCAATTTCTGTGGTTCGTCTTTCGCTCTCTGGTGCTATCTCTTCAAGGCGATCCCAATCCGAACGAAAAGGGTTGAATTGTAGCGTTGCACTGTCTTTTGCTTTTGTGGTTTGAGGATAGACAGTGACTGCGCCAAGTAGGATAAGCCCGAAAATAAAAATCAGGCCAATACGAAGTAGCTGCCGAAAAAAAATACTCATTTGTAATCCCTTGAAAAATCCTGGGTAATAAATAATTTGCTCTGATGTCACAATACCTAATATTTCCTTTTATGTCATCCGGCACAAAACTGAAAATGCCAATATTGCGCGCCCTGAATAACAAAAATAAAGACCCTACCTTGGAGTAGGGTCTTTCGCTTGGTTGCTGCCTCACTCAGATTTCAATGATCTTCTTCTGAATAGCATACTTGATTAAATCGCCCTTGTCGTGTAAATCCAGTTTCTGCATAAGGCTGGAACGATGAGACTGAATAGTTTTTATCGATAGGTGCAATATCTCTGCGATTTCTTTGTTGATATAACCCTCTGCGATCAGTTGAAGGATCTCACGCTCTCGAGAGGTCAATGAATTAGCGGAATCTTGTTTAATATCGGACCACCGAAGATAGTCTTCAAGAACTAATCTAGTGATTGAAGGGGAGAGTACTGCTTCACCTTGGAAAACGGTTCGGATTGCAGATATTAATTCGCTAGCGGCTGCATATTTGAGGACATACCCCATAGCGCCAGCAGCAAGGACTTCGCGAATGTATTCCTCGTTGTCGTGAACGGTTAGGATAAGCACTTTAATGTTGCTGTTATCTCGTTTGATCTGCCGGGTAGCATCCAATCCATTAAGCAGGGGCATGGCAATATCCATCACAATAACATCAGGGGTAAGTTTGCTCGCAAGGGATACCGCAGCGCGTCCATCTTCCGCTTCGCCAACAACTACAATATCATCATGATCTTCAAGGAGTGATCGAATCCCTTCACGGAGGATCCTATGATCATCCACTAATAGTATCCGGATTTTTCTAGTCATTCAGGTAGTTCCCTTTGCATGAACGGCACACTTACAATTATCCTCGTTCCGTTCCCGGGGGTCGAAGTTACTTCGGCTGTGCCACCAACTAATTCGGCACGTTCGATAATTCCGATGAGCCCGAGTTTCTGTTGTTGTACAGCATGATCTGAAACTTGCTGAAGATTAAACCCGAGACCATCATCTAGAATACTCAAGCATAATTCGCCATCCTCTTGGGTAAGATTGATGGTTACTGTTGTTGCTTCAGCGTGACGTTCAATATTGTTGATTGCTTCCTGTACAATCCGGTAAAGCGCGGTTTTTAATTGCGGGGCAATATTGTCTGTTTCATCGGATACATTTACAATAATCTCAGCCCCCATCTTTTCTAAGCAGGTGCGCGCGTACCAACGGATGGCGGGAATTAACCCCAAATCATCAAGCATAGATGGACGAAGGCCATAGATTACATTACGTAAATCCTTAAGGGTTTGGGTGGCTAAAATTCGAACTTTAGTTAATTGTTGCTTCAGCTCCTCCGGACGTTCTGTAGTCTGATTCTCCACCCTTTCAAGCCCAATAATAAGCATTGAAAGAGCTTGCCCAGTTTCGTCATGTAATTCTCGGGCAATTCGTTTGCGTTCTTCCTCTTGAACATTAATGGCCCGTTCAGATAAAGCTGCCAATTGTAAAGTTCGGGCTCTTAATTGGTTGAGCAAATCATCTATTGCTGTGGCTAGTTTTAATATGTCTGGATCAGTATGCGCCATTAATTGCGAGGTTGCTCTTGCTTGATCGCCTTTGATCAGATCGACTACCCGACGCAACTGGTAGAGTGGATTTAAAGCATTTTTAATTATTATAAAGTTCGTTAGCACACTTAATATAATACCAATGGTTGAGAAGATAGAGATCAGCCAAATATCAGCGGCCATGTCGGCAAAATGGTGAGTGGTTAAAGTTCCCCCCACGGCTCCGAAAATGATGATGACAGAATTTCCAATGAATATACGATGAAAGATTGAAAGACGGGAAAGTCGATTTCGAATAATTGAGAGAAGGTCGTATTTATCGCTCATCCTAAAGTAAGTTTATATTCTAGGTTGGAGCATCAATGGAAGTTATTGTGAAATAATACACTTTTAATTCGAGTATATTATAAGATATAACGAGGAATAATACAACTTAGATTCAACTATTGACCTTCATAAAAATCTATTAAGATAATGGCAAGAGATGGCAACCAACCAAACTAAATCGAGTACAAATGGCGGAGAGGCGGTCGGAAGGATTGCGCTTGCTGCAAGAAGGGAAAATGAGCCAGGCAGCTATCGCCCGTCACCTGGGTGTAAGCGAAGCGGCCGTGAGTAAAAGGAAGAAACTCCTGGCAACCCAAGGAGTTGAAAGCCTGCAACTGCGTAAAGCCACTGGTCGCCCGCCGCGGTTTTTTTATCCGGGGCCAATCCCGACTGATCCAGGCTGCGATCAAGCCTTCATCTCGCCCCAGAGTGCGATTTTCAGGCTTCTGAACATTCCAACCCAGATCATATAATAGGCAGTTGATATAGTTTTGATGATACTTCAGTTCCCATTTCCGTTGGATCAAGGCTTGGATACGGGCTTGCGTCCAGCGTTCACTGGCAAAACCTGCTGCACGCGCCCCTCTTTCCAGTTCTTCAATCAATTCTGAGAAACTCATCATAGGTTTGGAACACCTTCGTCATTATCTCAAAGGCCCTTTTATCATGTTTGGGGATCAGTCTCGTTCACATCGTTCAAAACTAATGAAAGCGTATCTAGAACAGCATCCTGATATTCATGTGGAAAATTTGCCTGCTTATGCACCAGAACTCAACCCGGAAGAATATTGCCAGGGCAATGTCAAACGGCGCATAAAGAAATCGGTATTTTTCTCCACCGAGGAAATCCGGCAAACTTTGGATCGTGGATTTGCTCGTTTGCGAAAACGCTCTGATATCTTTCTTGGATGTTTTTAACATGCAGGCCTTGACCTTAACCAACTTTGGTGAATATCAATAGGTGGTGAATCACACCGATTTGCCCCTAGATGCTGGGGTGCAGGAAGCTGGTGAGATATGCGATATAACGTCAAGACAGTCAGGGGGGTGCATATAAAGGGAAAAGCGGTCGTTTTCGGCAAAAACTCTCATATGGAGGGTAACACCAACTTAGCGGAAATTAAAGTGTTTAGCAGAACTTCGAATCAGTAGGGTGAATGAAGAAGCCGAGTCACCTTTCCAGTTGAATAGATGGTTTGGTGCAATTTTGGTGCAGACCCCATAGAAACTATGGAATAAATAGACAATATTTACTATCCAACCACCACATATTTGACTCCGTGGACACAATAGACCCATATAACGGGGTAGACTCTAGTCACTGAGACTTGGTGTTAAAAACGCGTTTTCACCCCTTGACAAACTACCTACAATACTATATACTTGATATATATATCGAGTATATATCTATGAAATATCTCTTCCTCGCCTTACTGGCCCAAGCGCCCACCCACGGCTACGATCTCAAGCGGACCTACGAAGAACTCTTCGCCTCGGTCTTGCCTCCCCTGAACGTGGGGCAGATCTACACCACTCTGGGTCGGCTGGAGCGGGACGGCCTGGTGCGCGACCAAACCGTAGAGCAGGAAAAACGGCCTGCCAAGCGGGTCTACGAGCTGACCGACGCCGGAAGGGAAACCCTCCAGGAATGGTTCGCCCGGCCGCTCTCCGGCCCCCGCATCAAGGATAATTTCTACCTCAAGCTGATGAGCGCCCGGATGACCAATATAGTGACCCCGGGGGAGATCATCGAAACCCAGCGCCGGGAATATCTGCAAACCCTGCATGACCTGAACGCCATGCTGGTTCAGGCCGATGCAACCGGCGAAAAAACCACCGAGCTGCTCATTCAAGGCGCCATCTTGCATCTCAAAGCCGATCTGGAGTGGCTGGACTTGTGTGAGGAAACATTTGTATAAGGAGTTTCACCATGGAGTACATTCTACAAACCAAACAAATGACCAAGATTTACCAAAGCAACGGCAGCCAACATCACGCCTTGCGCGAAATTGATTTGACCATCAAGTCTGGAGAACTGGTGGCTGTGATGGGACCCAGCGGCAGCGGAAAATCCACCCTGCTGCACATCCTGGGCGGCTTGGACAGCCCCACTTCGGGAGAGGTCTACGTGGCCGGTCACCGGATGGACACCATGCGGGAAGGCAAACGAGCGGTTCTGCGGCGTAAATACGTGGGCTTCGTCTTTCAGTCCTATAATCTCATCGGCAACCTGAGCGTGGCCGATAACGTCGAACTGCCCGCCTTGATCGCCGGAGCGTCAGTCAAGCAGGCCCGCCAGCGAAGGGACGAACTGTTGACTGACCTGGACGTGGCCGATAAGGTTCGCAGCATTCCGGCCCAGTTGTCGGGCGGGGAGCGGCAGCGGGTGGCCCTGGCTCGCGCTCTGGTGAACCAGCCCAGGATCTTGCTGGCCGACGAACCGACCGGCAACCTGGACAGCAAGAACGCCTTTGAGGTGCTGAAACTGCTGCAGCGCTGCCACCAACAAGGACAAACTATCCTGGTTGTGACCCATGACCCCAACGTCGCCAGCATCGCCCAACGGATTTTCTTCATGAAGGATGGGCAGATCACCAACGAGACGGTCCTCCAGGAGCAGCACGATACCAAAGCGCTGCTCTCCCAACTGCTGGATATGGAGGCCTAGCCATGTGGACTGCGATCTGGCGAAAACTACGCGCCGACATCGGCAACTATAAGTTCCAATTCTTCTTGATCTTGACGGTGTTGACCCTCTCGGCCATGCTGCTGACCATTTCCTTGCTGGTCATGGGCAGCGCCAACGAACCCTGGGAGCGCACCTTTGAAGAGACCAATGGACCCCACGTCTGGCTGGTAAGCGGCAGGCATGATCTAGACTTCACTCCGGTGACCGATCTGGCATCGGTGACCGAAACCACCGGAAAGATGCTCTCGCTTGCCGAACATCCCTTGGTCTTGGGAGATGAGAAGCTCCCAATCTTTCTCTACGCGATGGGAGAAAGGCCATCGGTGGCTCATCCCAAAGTCGCCGCGGGGCGGTGGCTGGAACCCGATGCCCGTGGTGAGATTGTGCTGGACTACAGCCTGGCGCAATTCTATGCCTTTGAGGTTGGGGATGAGGTGGAGGTTTTGGGCGCCGACGGCATCCGCAAGCTCAAGGTCGTCGGACTGGCCATCACCGCCCACTGGTTCCCCTACAACGACATCACCAAAGACGTTTCCCCCGGCGTGGCCTACATCTCCTCCCCTACCCTGATTGAGATCGAACCCGACCCGGCCTACTGGTATTCGGTGATGGGGTTGCGCCTGGATGACCCGGAGACCAGCCAGGACTTTGTGGATCAGGCCCACGAATTGCTCCTGGGAGATATTCGCCTGGGCATTGAATGGCAATGGGTGAAGGAATTGGCGACCTACGCCAACAATCTCAATGTCCTGTTCCTGGGGTTCTTCAGTTTGTTGGGATTGGCGGCGGTGGGATTGATCATTGCCAATACCATCGGGGGACAAGTTCTCAGCCAGTTCCGGGAGATCGGTTTTCTCAAAGCGATTGGATTCAAACCAGAGCAGGTGACCTTCCTATTCCTGGCGGAGCATCTGGTGATCGGGTTGATAGCCGCGGTAATCGGCATCGGAGCGGGAGTAGTTCTAGCCCCGGGCATCATCAGTTCCATAGCCGAGAACCTCAACACCACTCCCCCGAATCCTTTTTCCCCCGGGCCGTTGGTCGCCGTTTTCCTGCTGATAGAGGGCGCGGTGGCCTTCTTCACCCTCTTGCCTGCCTGGCAGGGAGGGCGGATTGACACCGTGCAGGCCATCACGGTGGGCTACCGGCGGCGGCACCGCCGGAGTTCCTGGATGGCCCGTGCGGCGGGGCTGCTCCGTTTGCCCACCGTGGTTGTATTGGGGGTGAAGGATACTTTCTCCCGGCCCTCACGGTCGGCTTTGACCCTCGCCGGACTGGTCGTCACTGTCGTTATTGCCATAACTTCCATAAGCGCGGTGGGCACCGGAGACCTCTTGAGCAAAAGCCGGGTCTATTTCAATGGCACTTCGGCGGATATGAAGGTGGAGCGGAATTTCGTCTCTCTGGAAGACATCCAGTCCGAGATTCTGGATGACCCTCAGGTAGCCGGTTATTACGAGGAACTGATGCTGTACGGGTTTGCCCCCGGCAAGAGCGACACCCCCATCTTTTACCGTCTCCTGAGCGGGGATTACGAGGAGTTCGACTTCCAGATCCAGGAAGGGCGCATGATCGAAGCCCCTGGAGAGGCCGTTGTGGGACATGCCATACTGACGCTGCTGGACGCTGAGGTGGGCGATACGGTCTCCCTGTTGGTGGAGGGAAGTCCCGTCGAAGTGACCCTCGTGGGCCGCCACCTGGAAGGGACCAATGTAGGCAACGTTGTGGTGATGAGCATGGAAACCTACCGCCAGCAAGTGGATACCAACGTATTTCCGTTGGTGTATAACTTACGGTTGGTGGATCGCTCGGCGGCGGAAGATCTGCGAAAGGAATGGATAGATCATTTCCAAAACCTGGTCAACGTCAGCCTCGTCACCGAGGAGCCGCAGGCCTCTATGATGCAGTTGATCGGCGTCATCACGGGGTTGGGGGCCTTGATGATGGTGGTGGCGGGGGTGAACCTGCTCAGCGCTAGCCTCCTAAGCGTCCGGGAACGAGTGCGCGATTTCGGCATCCAGAAGACCTTGGGGCTGACTCCGGCTCAAATCGCCGGGAGCGTGATGGTAGGCGCCGTCACCCTGGCCTTGATCGCTCTGGTTGTCGGCGTGCCTCTGGGCGTGTGGCTGATGGATATCTTCATCGGCCAACTAGGCGTACAGATCGGTCTGGGGCCGGATTTCTACGTCATCGATTGGACGCTGATGAGTGTGCTGCTGCCCGTAATGGCCCTGCTGGCGGTGGTGAGCAGCGCCATCCCGGCCTATCGCGCCTCCCAACTTGAGGTGTCGGATGCGCTGCGCTATGAATAATAGGATACACATCGCCATCCAGTAAAAAATATTAACCACAAAGGCACGAAGGCACAAAGAAAAACAAAAACTTCGTGTCTTTGTTTTAAAAAAAGAAAAGCGCCCGAATGTAGTTCGGGCGCTTTATCTATCCGGTGTATCTGGTGAGTTGATTATTGGGCTACGGCGCAGGAACCTTGACGGTCAGAGCATCGAACTCAACGTGGGAATTGCCCGCCATTCCCGCTCCAACACCAATGCCGATCAAGCCGCCGGTGTAGGAGTCATCTTCAGCGCTGCCCATGAAAATATTGTTGACCCATAAGCTCAAGGTATTTCCCTGGCAGGTGGCGATGATATCGTTGGGCAGTTGGTGGTCGCCGGTGTTGATGGCGCTGGTGGCGCCATTGGCGAGGGTGTCGATGTTGTAATAGGTGCCATCCAGGTAAGATACTTTCAGGATGCCCCAGTAGCCGTCGGTGTGAAAGAAGAATTCGTACCAGCCGTCATCGGAGTAGCGGCACACCACGCTGGTGAAGGTGAAGGGGCGGTCCAGTACGGTGATGGTGTTGGCGGTGATCTCTACGTCAGCCGCTCCCAGGTCCACGCCGTAGATGGCGGTGATGTTGGTGTATAACTTGGGGACTTCAAAATGATAGGTGCCCCGCAAGATCTCGGCCACGTACCCGCCTTTCAACTGGGCTTTGAAACCCTCCCCGGCGTAATCGTGGACGTCGGATTTCCACCAGGGGAAGGAGGTCCAATCTGTAAGGTCGTTAAAGTCGGTGACGTAGAGGACTTCTCCTGGCGGGGGGCCGGGGGTGTTAGTTGGGATGGGCGCTTCGGTGGACGGGGCTTCGGTTGTCGCCAGGTCTGGTATGTTGGTAGAGGTTGGCCCTGCCGGAACATCTGTATCGTCCGGCAGGGGGGCATCGGTTTGGACGGGGGTATCGCTAGGGTTGAAGTCTGGCGCGACGGTGCCCGGCCCGGGAGTCGTAGCTGGGAGATTACAGCCTGTCAACAGCAGGATGAGCACTGCCGCCCCAAGTAAGATAGTTGTTTTTCGGTTCATTTTTCACTCCTCAAATAGGTTGTTTCTATTGGGTTATCATACACCGGTTTTCGAAAACGCGGGAGAAAAATTTTCACTAACCTTGGAAGATCATATTTAGGCTATAATTCGGATATATAAGGTATAATTCCACATAATAATATTACGACCGCTAGAAAGGAGATGAGCGCCATGTTGTTTTCGACCTCAGAATCAGGACAGGGTTTGGTTGAGTATGCGTTAATTCTTATTTTGGTTGCCGTTGCTGTGATTATCATTTTAGCTTTGCTCGGTCCGGCGATCGCCAATATGTTCCAGACGGTGGTCCAAGCTATATAGCAGGATCGGACGATATGGCTTGCGAGACAAGCTCTGAACGTCAGGGCTTTTTCGCATATCTACAAGATTCGGGTTTTAATCAATATCGACGAGATGTGATAAGATGTCTCCGCGTGTATCCGAGTTTTTCATCTAGATCGAATTGATCCCAGGAGTGAATTGGTGGAAGCGATTAAATTGGTCATCTTTGATATAGACGGAACGCTCACCGAGTTAGTTCCCGAAATCCAGCAGGCCAACCCCAAACAGCCTACGCCCAACAAGTTGGGGGAACAGCGCCCCCGTGCGGGTGTGGTGGAAAAGTTGGCCGAACTGCAAGCCGCGGGGGTGAAGATCGCCCTGGCGACCAACCGGGGCGGGGTGGCCTGGGGCTTCAACACCCTGGAGGATGCCCAAGCCCTGGCTGGCGAGGCCGCCGATCTCTGCGGTATCCCCGATGCAGCCACCTACATTTGCCCCCATCACGCCAAAGCGCGCGGCCCCCGCACGGTTCGGGAGTACGCCATCGAGTGCGACTGCCGCAAACCCAAACCGGGGATGCTCCTCCAGGCGATGAAGGAGGCAGGCATCACTCCCGAAGAGTCTCTCTTCGTCGGCGATATGGACAGCGACCGCCAGGCGGCTGAGGCCGCGGGGGTGCGCTTCGAGTGGGCGGAGGGGTATTTTTAAACTTAGGGGCAGGGCTTGTCCCCGCCCCATACACATCAAGTTGCTTGTAGAAATGCACGCCGATTTTATTCTCAATTCCCCAATTCTGTCATTCCGCGGTGCGAAGCGCCGAGGAATCCCTAGGTTTATATGCCGATATTCCCTTTACCATTCTCCAGGATCTATTTTCTAAGTTCCACCATCCACTCGTAATACCTGCCCACGACTTCAAACCCCAATTTCTCATAACAGGCGATAGCGCTGGCGTTATCGGTCCTGACGTTCAGGCCGATGGCCTCCACCGTCTCCAGCAGGGATTGGCACAACCGCGCCGTGACGATGGTCGCCAGCCCCTGGCCGCGATGATTGGGGAGGGTGGTGATGTTGCCCAGCGCGGCCACCTTGTAGCGGGGCGAATAGACGTGGACTCCCCCCACGCTGACCAGCCGTTCATCCTCCCAAAGGCCGAAGTACTGCCCGGTCTCCAACATGCGGGAGTCAAACCAGTTGCCGGGGTAGCTGGCCTGGTAGAGGGCTTCGATGGCGGAAAGGTCTTCGCCGGTAAGCGTCGCCACCGCTGAGGCGTCATATTCCGCCAGGCGGGAGGTATCCTTCAAGCCCATCTTGTAATGCTCCCCATGCGATTCGAAACGATACCGCTCGCTTAGTTCCCGCTCCATCCCCGGGCTGAGGTGGGCATAAAACTCCGGGGGCAGCAGGCGGCGGATTCCCCAGAGCAGTTCCGGCAAGGGAGCCTCTTTCCCCGCCATCGCCAGCAGGGTGGGCGGATGGATGCCGGTGTAGAACAACGCGATAGCCTGAACCGCCTCGCCCTCTTTCAGAGCGTGCCAGGTGGTGTAAGGCCAGAAGAAATCGTCCAGGTCGCCCAGGCGGTAGATATTGAGGAAAGTGTCCTGGCGGAGGAAGGTTTCAATCTCGGCTTTGTCGTGGAGGAAGATGGGGTTCATAAAGCTTGTTTTAAGTATTGTCAATCGCTAATAAATGTTCTAGTGCATCAATAAGCTGGTCTACAACTGGGGTCCAAGCCTCATGGGGAATTACAGGAGACTTAACATTTGTTTTAGGTATTTTGTCACCGATAGGCTTGATTTGTCTAAGAGCGTCGAGATATTTCTCTCTCCACTGAAGCACCTTTTCATTGTCATCTAACCATACATAATTGATGGTCAAGTCACCGTTTGTCCACACGGAGTAAACCGACCTGATACTCAAACTATGAAATTTAGGATTAAAAGCCCCTAGGTGCTTTCCCGTACCCCAGTTAATATCATCCGCTTTTTCCCTGGAGAAATTGTATAGGCTGTGGATGGCATTGACTGCATCAGCGTCTGAAATTTGGGCCTTGACTTTGATGAAAAAAGAGTCCTCATCCCATCTTGCCCGTGGTGGCGATACCGAAACAACTTTCTTTTTGCTCTCTGTGCCGAAAAGATGGGGAATCAGAATCTCGAAATCGTCGTGTTGATAGTATTCTAATTCAACAGCGTAAATGGTGAATTGGCTATTTTGATTGATGAATAATATTAGATCTTTCAGCGAGGAGGGTACGGTATCCATTAAAACCAGGAACCGAAATGAGCCATTGACCAGGTTTTGTTTGACCGCTTGAATTATTTCGTCACTTGCCTCTTCACTGGTTCCAAACTTATCGGCGAGACTTTCCAAAAAACCGTCCCCTGTATCTTTTATAAGACGTTGGTTTATCCTTTGTATCCAATCTTCGGGATTATCATAGAAAGCCCACAGTGATGCACCGTAATCCAGAACTTGTGCAATCACGCGGCGTTTGTCCGTATTCTTGTATAGTTTGGTTTCGATAATATAAATATTTCCTTCTCTATCTACTCCCAGAATATCAATACTCCCCGCGTTTATCGAAAATTCTCTACCCAAGACGAAAAACTCAAGGTCTTCTTGAATCTCATCCCAGGGAATACTCTCAGGGTTTTCAAAGATATATTTCTGCAAGTCAGTTTCTTGAGAGAATCCGCTCTTGTCAATTTTTATAGCGTTCTTGCCTTTCTTTGATATGATGATTGGCATTATAGCCTTCCTTAAATTTCACAAGCTGACCATTTGCAGACCATATTGATTCAGCAATAATTGTTCGGGGTTTGCTTACAATAGAGACACAAAGACTAAAAAACTCTGTGTTCTCTGTGTCTCTGTGGTAAATCAATAAAACATACCTACTCCTCCCCAAAAGTCGAACCCAACGCCATCGGCGGCTCGGCCCGCAGCAAGGCCCGCAGGGGAGGCTGCAGCCGGCGGGGCATCAACCCGATCAGCCGAACGGTGTAATCGCTGCCCACGATCAGCAGCACGGCGATCATCAGCAGCCAGGGCAGGGTGTTGAAGGCCACCGCCGACCCCCCGGAGCCTTGCAGTTCGGTCGCCAGCCACTTGGTGGCCCCGTAGACCAGGACGCCGAAGGCCCCCCGGATGGGCGACCAGCCGCCAAAGATGACCATAGCCAGCGCGATCCAGCCCAGCCCCAGGATGTGGTTATCGCTCCAGCCGATCTTCACACCCAAGGAATAAGAGGCGCCCGCAATGCCTATGAGCGCACCGCCCACCGCCGAATACACGTAGCGCACCCGGTTCACCCTCACCCCTCGGGCGAAGGCCGCCTCCGGCCGCTCGCCCACGCTGCGCAGGTGCAGGCCTGGCTGGGTGCGGAACAGCCACCACCAGGTCACGACGACCAACGCCAACGCAAAATACACGATGAGGTCCTGGTCGAAGAAGACTGGCCCCAGGAGAGGGAGGTCTTTCAGCAAGGGGATGGGGAGGTGTTGGATGGTCGGCCCTTTCAGGCGGGTGTAGTTCTGCCCCAGGAAGTTCGCCAGATCGACGCCCAAGAGAGTCAGCACGAAGCCGATGGCGACCTGGTTCTGCCGCAGGCGGATGCTGCCGAAGGCGACGATGAGGGCGAAGAGCGCGCTCACCGCCGCCGCGGCCAGGAAGCCCAGCCATAGGTTGCCGGTAATGAAACTGATGACGAACCCGGTCATGGCCGAGATCAGCATGCTGCCGTCCAGCGAGAGGTTGATGACCCCGGCCCGCTCGGTGAGCGTCTCTCCACAAACCGCTATGATGAGGGGGGAGGACTGGAGCATGATCGAGGCCAGAATATTGACCCATTGACTGTCATTCATTTAGCGCCTCTTTTCGGGCCAAGCCCAGTTTCCCGGCATCGCCGAACAAGAGGGTCAACAGCACCAGAACCCCGGTGATAATGCCGCCCAGAGCCGGGTCCAGCCCGGTGAGGGTGTGCATGGTGTTGCTGCCGGTGAGTACGGCGGCGAAGAAGAAAGCGATGAAAGGCACCCAGCCTATCCGGTAGGCGGCCAGCATGACCACCAAAAGGGCCAGGTAGCCGATGCCTCCGGCGATGTTGGGGCGCAGGTTGGGCGTGTCGAACCATCCCAACACCCGCACCGCGCCGCCCAGCCCGGCCAAGGCTCCGCAGAACATCATTGCCAGGATTGTTTCCCGTTCGCTGGAGACGCCCAGCAAGAAAGCCGAGCGGGCGTTCTTCCCCAACGCCTTGAGCTTGAGGCCCCAGAAGGAATTTTTCAGGGCTACGTAAACCAGCCCGAAGGCCAGGAGGGTCAACCCCAGGGTGAGGGGGCTGAATTTGGAATCGCCGAAGAAAGGCAGCAGCGCGGCCTCCTGGAAGGGGTCGGTGGCGTTGGAGCCGCCGCTCTCCGGGTGCCAGGGGCCTAATATCAGGTAGAGGATCAGAATTTTGGTCAGGCTGTTGAGCGCCAGACCGCCGAAGATCTCATGCACTCGTCCCCTGGTTTTCAACGCCCCCGCAATGGCCGCCCACAGCGCCCCGGCTGCCATCGCCATGAGGATCTCCGCGGGGATCAGCACGTAGCCGGGCGCATCCAGTTTCAGGGCCACCCAACTGGCCGCCACCGCGCCCAGCGTCATCTGCCCTTCCACGCCGATGTTCCATAGTCCGGCAGTGAAGGTGACCAGCAAGCCCAGCGCGCACAAGGTCAAGGGCACCCAGAAGGCGATGGTGTTGAGTATTTTTTTCTGGCTGCCGAAAGCGCCCCGCCACATGGCGGAAAATGATTCCCCCGGATCGGCGTCAAAAATCAGGATCAGTAAGGTGATGAACAGGAGCGCGGCCAGAAGCGGCACGATAGGCCAGACTCTTTCGAGCCAACGAGGAATTTTCATGCTTGGCCTCCGATCAGGTGGCCCAGTTCGTCCACCGAGGTCTGCGCGGCGTCAACCACCCGAGACATGACTCCCCCGGAGAACACCGCGATGCGGTCGCTGCGTTCGATGATCTCGTCCAGGTCTGCGGAAATAAAAATAATGGCGGTGCCGTCCTCCCGGCGTTTGTAAAGCTGCTCCCAGATCCAGTTGGTGGAGCGCACGTCCAGGCCCCGGGTGGGATGCTCCAGCAGGATCAGCTTGAGGGGGCTGTTGAGCAGGGCAAAGAGCAGGCGCTGCTGGTTCCCGCCGGATAGCTGGTCGGCGGTAGAGCCGGGCGCGCCCACCACCTGGTACTGCTCAATCCGTTCCGCCGTCACTTCCTCCGCCGCAGTCCAATCCACCATGAAGGAATGTTTCGGCGCGGCCAGGATCATGTGTTCGGTCAGAGACAGCCCGGCCACCAGTCCCTCTTCCAGCCGCCCGGCGGCCAGGTAGGCCGCGCCGGCTTTCTGGGTCTGGTGATAGCTCCGTTGGGTGATGTCTTCCCCGCAAAGGAGGATGTCGCCTTGATGAGGGTGGACCAACCCGGCGCAAGCTTT
>CBDUUP010000082.1:0-13861 GCA_965370435.1 uncultured Anaerolineales bacterium
GGCCAGCATGTGCTGGATGGCCGGGTTCTTCACCACCCCTATTGAACAATCATAGTCCGCGGGGAGCAAGGTAGTTCTCCCTCATTCCTTCATGCTTGTCATTCCATCCTTGTCCATATTTTTTGTCGCCAGTAGAAACGTGCCGGTGCCAGCAAACATTGCCAAGCCAAATATCAGGAAGGTGACAAACATAAACAATACCCAGATCTGTGGCAGCCAGAGGCCTGGACCAAATCTATTATATAAAAACGCAAATGGGACGAAAGCCAAGTTCACCATTATCCATGCCCCAACTTGAAGTAGGCAAAATATTTTAAAAATCCGCAATTTTCTTTTATACTCTTCGGACATGCTGCCCTCTCTTTTGAAAATATTCAACGCATTAGCCATTGGATCCTCTCGGCATTTATAACTGTCTTTTTGACCCTCCCATTGTACAGTCAAAGCCCACGGGGAGCAAGGGTTGTGATGATGGTTACTCCTTCTTTCCCAACGCCAGCAGCGCAGCCCCATAAGCCCCCATCAACTGCGGATACCTGGGCAGCACCACCTCCTCCCCGGTCTCCTCGGCCAGCATGTGCTGGATGGCCGGGTTCTTCACCACCCCCCCGGAGAGCATCAGCGGCGACTCCAGCCCCACGGTCCGTATCATCGCCACGATGCGCTTTATCAACGAGCGGTGCAGCCCCCGCAGGATGGCGGGAACCCCCACCCCCCGTGAGATCAGCGAGACGATCTCCGACTCGGCGAAGACCGTGCAGGTGCTGGAGATAGCCCTCTCCTCCGTGACCGACAGGGCCTCCTCGCCCATGCGCTCCAGGGGCACGTTCAAGCGGCTGGCGGTGTTCTCCAGGAAGCGTCCGGTCCCCGCCGCGCACTTGTCGTTCATGGCGAAGTCCCTCACCTTGCCCCCCGGGGTGATGCCGATCACCTTGCTGTCCTGCCCCCCGATGTCCACCAGCGTGCCCCCGTGCTTCAGCTCCCGGTAGATGCCCTGGGCGTGGCAGGTGATCTCGGTCACCGTGCGGGTGGCCTGCTGCACCAGTCCGCGGCCGTAGCCGGTGGCAACCAGGGGGATGCCGTTCTCCTGACCCGCCTGGGCCAGGAAACGGGCCACCTGCTCCTCCACGCGGGGTTCGGTCTGCTCCAAAAGCTGCCAGACCATCTGCCCCGCCGCGTCCACGCCCACGATCTTGGCCGTGGTGGAGCCTACGTCGATTCCCAGAGCCTGAATATCCGCCATCACTCGATCTCCAGCATCTCGATGAAGGCCTCCAGGCGGTTGGCGACCTGCTCTTCGGAATAGGACCGGGGGTCGTTGTGGTCGGCCTCCAGGAGCAGGGCGGGCACCTCGTGGTCGCGGATCAAGCGGTCGCGCTGGTCCATCTGGCCGATGGAATAGGGCTTGCAGGAGCGGTCCGAGTGCAGGATTGCGCCGTCCAGGTGGTAATCGTCAATCATGCCCTTCATCTTCTCCAGCTTGTCCCCCGTGCTGCGGTTGAGGATGGGATAGATGTAAGTCCGGGCCGCCGACTCGAAAGGCCGCTCCGGGTCGTAGAGGTCGGCCAGCTCGGCCCAGGCGTTGGTGTAGGTGGAAGCCGCCAGAACGATGCCCCGCTCCCCCAGGAATTCGGCCAGGTAGCGCAGCCGGTACCAGATGGGGAGATTGTCCCAGAGCAGCCGTTTGCGCTCGTCCTTCACCGCCCCGATCCCATTGGCAATGCGCTCGTCCACCTCTTTCAGCATTTCGCCGTAGAAATCCACCGTCTCCGGGTCGCCCCGCATCTCCACGATGGGGGCCAACTGGATGAACTGGTCGAAGGCCGAGATGGGCGCGGGGCGATGCTGGCAGCGTTCCAATATCTCCAGCCACAAATAAGAGGCCTGGCGGCTCAACTCGGTCACCTCTCTGAGGCGCTTCTCGTCCAGGGACTTCCCGGCCACTTTTTCCGCTATCGGGATGGACTCCTCGATCTGCCGCTGGACGAAGGCCACCGAATGGTCGGTCACCTCGTCATAGATGAAGGGGGCGTCAATCATTATCATGGGTACCTGGAAATGGTGGGCGACGACTCTGTACCAGTGCAGCACCGTCTGGCAGATGTTGGTGCAGCCCAGCAGCAAGTCCGGCCTGGGGATGTGCTTGATGGGCGTTTCCCCCGACAGCATCGAGCCGATGTCGGTGCGGGCGTAGGAGCAGATGTCCCGCGAATACCCGGCGTTCTCCGCCTCGATGGAGATGTCCTCCGAGACCCGGGCCGTCCCGCAGATGGCCCCGTGGTTCTCCGGGTAGAAGACGTAATAGTCCAACGCTTTCAGGAATTCCACCGGCGCGCCGGAGGTCACCCAGGCGACCTTGCCCTTCTTGTGGGCGTGGCGGCCTCTAAGGATGTGCCGCGCCACCATCATCTTCGATTTGTCGGCGGCCTTCAAAGGTGGGGCCAAGATGTTGGTGTTCCATGTGCCGCCGGTCTTGGCTCGTTTCTTTCTTTTCTGCTTCTGGGCGACCTGCAACAGAGCGCCCAATACATTCACGTCCCAGTAGTAGCGTGCAGAATTGACGATTTTCATTGGATCATCTCCAGGAATGCGCCCAGCCGGGTGGTCACTTGCTGGGATAAGGGGTCGTTGATGTCCACCTCGATGGCGGCGGTGGGGAGGCCTCCCTCTCCCAGTTCTTTGCGCAGGATGGGGAGGTCGAATAGCTCCGGCTCGCAGAACTTCACGTCGTAAAAGATGATGCCTTTAGCTCCAGTCGCCAGCGCTAGCGCCTGGAGGTAGTCAATCCGGTCTTGGATGGGGTTGCCACGAGTTGGGTCGGGCGGGGCGAAGAGGATCCTCTCCGCCATGCGGACGAAGGGGTCGTCGCTGTCGCTGGGGGGATAGAGCCGCCGCCCGCAGGAGGCCAGGTCGTCGCCCACCACCACCGCGCCCAGTTCGGTCAGCGCATCCAGCACATCCATCGGCTCCGGGACGATGCCGGACAGCAGGATGGGGATCCCCTCCACCTCTGCGCTCTCAACCAAATCAAGCGCATCATGAGCCAAATCAGAGAAGGTCTCCGCGGGGAGGTATTCCCGGCTGCGTATCAGTCGGTAGTAGTCCAGATTGGAGAGGGGCAGGTTGGTCCTGCGGCTGTGGAGTCTGGTGAGCAGGTCGTCAGCCTCCTCCTCGCGTTGGATGCAGCTATGCAGGTCTTCGTCGGAGGGGGATTTCTCCGTGATCTCCTCCAGCCTGCCGTACACCGCCCGCAGTTCGGCGGCGAAGAAATCCACCCCGCTGGCCCCTTTCTCCCTGGGCGGGTAGAGGGGGATGACCGGCTGCTTGGGTTT
Source organism: uncultured Anaerolineales bacterium (assembly GCA_965370435.1). GTDB lineage: Bacteria > Chloroflexota > Anaerolineae > Anaerolineales > UBA11579 > CBDUUP01. The sequence goes on from CBDUUP010000082.1 coordinate 3,333, forward strand.
GACGAAATCAATTAGAATGCTGCCCAAGCCCTGCAAGGAGTCGCAGGCGTGCGGGACGATGAGGACCTCGGCCAGATCCAGCCCGCCGTCCTGCAGGAAGGACAGCGCATTATGGACGATGGAGCACACGTACGGCTGGAGATGCACCGCCCCCTGCCCGGCTCCGATGCCCGGCGGCCCCCACACCTCCACCGGCAGCAGATCGAAGGCCCGCATCAGAGCACGCGGGTAATGGATGGGGAGAACCGCCGCAACCGCGCCGCCTCCTTCCTGATATTTCTTGATGGTCTCTATTCTACGGGGGATGGTCAACGTTGCTTCCACGGGGCATCCTTTCAATGAGAGTTTCGGGTCACGTTCCCGAATGATGAGGGTAGTATTATACTCGCTCAGCAGCCCGAATATTAAGAGTATACTATAAGCTGCCCAATCACTAATCACCTGATTACTTTGTCACCTAATTACCCGGAGTCCCCCATGCCCCTCAAAACCAAATCCCAATACATCCAAAGCCTCCGCCAAATCAAGAAACGCATCTTCCTATTCGGGGAGGAGATTGACGACTACGTTGACCACCCCATGATCCGGCCTTCCCTCAACGCGGTGGCGATGACCTACGAACTCAGCCACGACCCCGAACATCAAGACTTGATGACGGCCGAATCCTCCCTCACAGGGGAGCGTATCAACCGTTTCACCCACCTGCATCAGAACACCGATGATCTGGTCAAGAAGGTCAAGATGCTGCGGCTGTTGGGGCAGTGTACGGCCTGCTGCTTCCAGCGCTGCGTGGGGATGGACAGCTTCAACGCCATGGAGATCGTGACTTCCAAGATGGACGCCGAACTTGGAACCGATTACCACGCCCGATTCCTCCGCTACCTCCAACACGTCCAGGAGGAAGACCTGGTGGTGGACGGGGCTATGACTGACCCCAAGGGAAACCGCCGCCTCTCCCCATCCGAACAATCCGACCCCGACCTCTACCTCCGGGTGGTGGAGCGGAAGGAGGACGGCATCGTCATCCGAGGGGCTAAAGTTCACCAGACCGGCGCGCTCAACTCTCACGAGATATTGGTCATGCCCACCCGCGCGTTAGCGGAAGCCGATAAGGACTACGCCGTGGCCTGCGCGGTCCCCGCCGGGGAGGAGGGCATTATTTACGTCTACGGCAGGCAGGCCAGCGACACCCGCAAGATGGAAGGCGGGGAGATTGACGTGGGCAACAGCCAGTTCGGAGGCCACGAGGCGGTCGTCATCTTCAACGACGTCTTCGTCCCCTGGGAGAAGGTCTTCATGTGCGGCGAGTACCAGTACGCCGGGGAGTTGGTGGAGGTCTTCGCCGCCTACCATCGGGCCAGCTACGGCGGGTGCAAGGTTGGGGTGGGGGACGTGCTGATCGGCGCCGCTCAGTCCATCGCCCGTTACCAGGGCGTGGAGAAGGCCTCCCACATCCGGGATAAGATCGTGGAGATGGTCCACCTCAACGAGACTCTCTACGCCTGCGGGATCGCCACTTCATCCGAAGGCCAGGAGACCGATTCGGGCACCTACCTGATTGACGTCACCCTCGCCAACGTCTGCAAGCTGAACGTCACCCGCTTCCCCTACGAGATCGCCCGCCTCGCCCAGGACATCGCCGGGGGACTGCTGGTGACCATGCCCTCCGAGAAGGATTTTGCTAATGAGGAAGTCGGCCCGCTGCTCAAGAAGTATCTGGCGAGCGTAGACACATACGACGTGGAATGCCGCCAGCGCATGTTGCGCCTCATCGAAAACCTCACCCTGGGCGCGGGCGCAGTCGGCTACCTGGCCGAATCCATGCACGGGGCAGGCTCCCCCATGGCCCAGCGTATCATGCTGGCCCGCATGGCTGACCTGGAGGGGAAAGAGCGGTTGGCTGCGAGAATTGCTGGGATCGAGGAAGAATGAGGTTTTGACCTGGGGGGATCGGAAACACCTGGTGTTAGTGTCTTAAATAGGGTGTACAACCATTGTACTGTTAAGACTCTTGAACTTTCTCTATACAATTCAAGAGTCTTAAGAGTATTAAGAGTCTTAAGTATTAGCAGGGGTGAATGGTCTCTTGAACAGCCCCCGACGGAAGGCGAGTTTATTTCAATAAAAAAGCACAAAGTTTTGTTGTCGTTGAAGCTGTCCAACACGCCGTCAATCCAGAAATCGGCGGTGACATCATCGTTGTAAGCGGATTATGGATTAATGATATGGGGCCATAACTCTTTGGGCGTCTCGATGCAAGTCGTATTGTCTGGATCTTTGAAAGTCTGGAAAAATGTCTCGATAGTCATCCCAGACATCTCTTGGAGAGAAAAATAGGGTTGTCCTTCGCTGGGTTTTAGAATAGTATGGTTGATTACTTCGAGAAAGGACAATTCGTCGGCAGAGACGCCGTCCGACTCAATCCGTTTGCTATGCGCAATACGGAAGTGTGCCATTGGCGATCGTGCCTACGGCGCAAGGAGATCGGAAAGCCAGGTATTCAGGTAGCCATCCGTTGATCGCATCTGAGCCAGCTTCAACAGTAGTGTGGTCAGGCGAGTGTGTGGGTGTGGCCAACCCAGGGCGCGGGCGTAGGCGCGGCTCTCGTGCGCGAGCTTCAATGGCACGAGACGCATCGCACGCTCGACCTGCTCAATTCCGCCCGCGCGGAGGGTGTCGAGATACACATCCGTCACAGTCTCTACAGCGGAGAGTTCGTGCGCCTCGGCAAGAAGTCGGTCGAGGCTGAAGAGCGGACAGCCGACGGTCGCCTCCTCCCAGTCGAGCAGTGTTGCGCGCCCATCGTCCCGCATGATTGCATTGCTCGCGTTGACGTCGGGGTGATCGAGCGATGGCGGGACATCAGCCAGCGCATCAGCGTCGAGTTGGAGCGCCGGCTGCGCATCACGCAGCCACTGGACCAACTCCACGGGCTGGTCCGACAGATCGTCCTCGAGCAGGGCGCCCGGCACTCTGCGCACGTCGAACACCGGCAACCGCGTGAGATCCAGCTTCGCGACGGCCGCCTGAACCCGTGCGAGCTCACGCGCTGTGGCCTCGAGCGCCCCGGGCGTTCCCACCTCCTCGGCAGTGGCCCCTTGAATGTGCTCAAAGAGCGTCCAGAGCTGGCCGTCCACCATCTCGCTCGCAATCAATCGCGGCGCGCCTTCGGGCACGATCCTTTCGAGAAGGGCGTGCACGTCGATTACCTGCGGGAACAGCGGAGTGAAGCTGGCCTTGAGAACGACACTGCCGAAACGCGCCGTCACGCCCCACCGTTTGGTCTGGAGGATTTCCGGGATATCTACCTCGCGCCCACAGGCAGAAGCAACCCACCGTGAGGCGGCGTCTAGGGCGATGTGCTCGTCGGGCCACGCGGGTTGCTCGTTCGTCATTGCTCTATCTCCAGAGCCAGTACTGCAGTCGAAGTCGAGGCGCTCGATTTCATAAACAAGCCTCCTTTAGCTTTAGCGTATAACAGGGTGTTAGGCCTAATGTTCTCTGTATAAAATTTTCCTAATTCGTTACCAATAGGCGGCTTTTTATTATCAGGATGAACTGCTCCGATCGATGCGCCAGAACCAAGAAATAGAACAACTCTCTTTTCCCTTATTTGATTTATCAGATTTTTAGGTACATTATTCATTTTTGTCAGATTCCGAATTTTGCTATTACATCTTTCTGAGCAAAAAATGCTCAAAATGATGAATTAAGATCGAAGAGGGCAAGGGGTCTCTGAGGTGAGCGCGGCGCACCCCACCGCCAGCAGAACGAGATTTATAAAGATTTGTCGAGTTCTCATGGCACAGTACCTCCCAATACTTGAATGCCTGTCATCTATTCCCTATTCTACCATCGTTCGGTGAGATTTATTAACACCGTCACGAAGACACAATGACACAAAGTTCTTGGTTTTCTTCGTGACTTCGTGTCTTCGTGGTTAATTTTCTGTCTTCGTGGTGAGAACTCTCTCATCCCCAACTTACAATACTGTTACTTTCCTCCCCTTGACAATTCCCCCAACATACAGTAAATTAGTTAGACTAACTAACTACATAACTACCCAACTATTCAACTAACGACTACGCGACCATACGACTAACGACAACCCGACGAGAAAAAACATGACCGACCTTCAAAAACCCGAAGAGCGCTTAACAGCCTTGCTGATCCGCCTTCGAAACCTTCAACTCCGGGAAGGCCCGCCCAAAGACATTGGCCTCTCGATGCCCAAGTTCGGCTTGCTGCGGATGATCTCCCATTCTCCGGGCTGCGGCGTCAATGACATTTCCCATCTTTCGGGCTTGAAGCCGCCCACCATCAGCGTTGGGGTCCGGCGTCTGGTGCGCGAGGGCCTTCTGGAGCGCAGACGCGACCCCCAGGACAAGCGCGCCCGGCCTCTTTACCTGACCGAGAAAGGGGAGACCCTCATCCAGCAAGTGCGCGCCCACCGTAATCAGGGTATGCATATCTTCATGGAGGGCCTTGATTCAGAAGAGCAGGGGCAGTTCTTGGGCCTTCTGGAGAAAGCCATCAACGCCGCCGAGACGAAAATGAATTCCCCAGAGTGAAATTATGAGACGAATACTAACCTTAATTGTGATCGTGGCCGCGCTGGTTGGCGGCTACTATTGGTACCAGGATTATGCCGCCGCAGGGGATCAGCCGGTATCCTATGACGACCTGCAAACCGTCAGCATCGCCCGCGGCTCGTTGACCGCCACGGTCGGCGCGACCGGCACGGTGCGCGCTCGGCAGACCGGCATCCTGACCTGGAAGGCCTCCGGCATGGTGGGGGAGTTGAACGTCAAGGTCGGCGACCGGGTTGAAGCCGGTCAGGTCTTGGCATCCCTGGACCCCGATACCATGTCCCAGGCCATGATCCTCGCGCCGGGGGAGCTGGCCGCGGCCCAGAATGCCCTGGAAACGCTTCTGGAACCGCCCACCAGCATCATGTTGGCCGAGGCGGAGCGCGCCATCCTGGCCGCTCAGGAGGTCCTCAACGACGCCCAGTACCACCTGGAGGTCATACAGCGCCCTACGGCGCAGATATGGATTGACCAAGCTCAGGCTAATATGGTCCTGGCCGAGAATAACTTGAACCGAGTCATTGCGGACAATGAACGTCTCACCAATCGGCTGAGGGCCTATGGCCGGTTGAACGCCGACGCGCTGGCCGGTATGCAGCTCCGCGAAGCCCAGGCGCGTCAAGATTACGAAGACGCGGTGAACCGCTACAACCGCCTCCTGGCGGGGCCAGACTCGGACGACATCCTCGAGGCGGAGGCCGCCCTGTCGGTGGCTGAAGCCCAACTGGCCGAAGCCCTCCAGGCCTACGACGATTTATTGGCCGGAGCTGATCCCGACGACATCGCCGCCGCCGAAGCTCGCATCACCGCCGCCCAGGCGGCTCTGGATACCGCCTTCATCCACGCGCCGTTTTCCGGCACCATCACCGAGGTGATGCAAAAATCCGGCGACCGGGTATCGCCCGGCGGCACGGCTTTCCGCATGGACGACCTCTCCCAACTGCTGGTGGACGTGCAGATCTCCGAGGTGGATGTGAACGCCATCGCGGTTGGACAGCCGGTAGTCCTGGTTTTTGACGCCCTCCTGGATGAAGAATACCAGGGCGAAGTGACCGAGATCGCGCTGGTGGGGAACAGCGACCAGGGCATGGTGTATTTCAACGTGACCGTTCTATTGGCCGACCCCGACCAGTACGTCAAGCCGGGGATGACGGCGGCGGTCACCGTCGTCGTCAACCAGCTTGAGGACGTATTGCTGGTACCAAACCGCGCCGTGCGAGTCATTGACGGCCTGCGAGTGGTCTTCATCCTGGATGAGGGCGGGGTTCCGGTTCCGGTTGAGATCGAACTGGGGGTCACTTCAGAGATGTACAGCCAGGTGTTCGACGGCAGCCTCAAAGTTGGCGACCAGGTGGTCGTCAATCCCCCCGTCAATTTAGTGAATGGTCAGCGGTAAATAGTGGATAGTGATTAGTGAACAGTGAATAGTGAATGGTGAATGGTGAATAGTGAGTAGTGAATGGTTAATAGTGAATAGGAATAAAGATGAAGATAGGGCCAGCTTCGAGAGCGTCTACTATCTAAATACCAATCTCTACTCACCAATATCTAATCTCGAATCTCCAATCTCTATTCTCTACTCACCAATCTCCAATCTCGAATTTTTGTAGGAGCAATAAATGATGAAAACATTGAAGCGAATAATCACCATCGTGGTGGTCGTCGTAGTCCTGGGGGGCGGGTTCATGCTGTGGGGAGGCTACCGCGCCCGGCAGGAAGCCGCCGAGACGATGGCGAATTTACAAACCGTCAGCATCGCCCGCGGCCCCTTGGTCTCCACCATCGGAGCCACCGGCACGGTGCGCGCCAACCAGACCGCAGTATTGGCCTGGCAGACCTCCGGTTCGGTCGGCGAACTGCACGTGAAGGCCGGTGATACGGTGCAAGCGGAGCAGGAATTGGCCCGCCTCGACCCGGCCTCCCTGCCGCAATCGGTGATCCTGGCCCAGACTGACCTGGTCAGCGCCCAGAACGCCCTTGAGGCCCTGCAAGAACCGCCCACCGAGTTGATGCTGGCCCAGGCTGAGCAGGCCATCGTCAACGCCCAGCAGGCCATTGATTTTGCCGAGCGGCGCTTGAATAATCTGGTGAATTACACTCCCTCCCAGACCGACATTGACGCTGCGATGGCCCAGGTGGCCCTGGCGGAGAGCAGTCTCAACCGGGCCAAAGAAGCCTATGCGCCTTTTGCCAACAAGCCGGAGGATGATCCCACCCGCGCCGCCCTGTTGAGCCGAATGGCCCAGGCCCAGGCGCAGTACGACCTGGCGGTCCGCAACTACAATTACTTGACCGGCACGGCCAGCGAATTGGACGTGGCCCTGGCCGAGGCGGACCTGGTCGTCGCCCAGGCCCAGTTGGAGGCTGCCGAACAGGCTTTGGAAGACCTCCTGGCCGGGCCAGACCCGGACGACATGGCCGCCGCCGAAGCGCGCATGGCCGCCGCCCAGGCCACCCTCGACACGGCCTTCATCGAAGCGCCCTTCGCCGGAACCATCACCGAGGTGAACCTCAATCTCGGCGACCAGGTCGCCCCCGGCACAATCGCCTTTCGCCTGGACGACCTTTCCCGCCTCTTGGTGGACGTGTATATCTCCGAGGTGGATGTGAACCAGATCGCCGAAGGGCAAGCCGTAACCCTGGTGTTTGACGCCATCCTGGACGAGGAGTACGACGCCGAAGTGATCGAGGTGGCCCTGGTGGGGACTGCCATCCAGGGCGTGGTCAACTTCAAGGTGACCGTCGAACTGACCGCCCCGGACCAGAAGGTGCGCCCCGGCATGACCGCCGCGGTCAACATCGTCATCGAGCGTTACGAGGACGTGCTGCTGGTGCCCAACCGCGCTATACGGGTAGTGGACGGCCAGCGCGTCGTTTACGTGCTGCGGGAGATCCCCGCCGAAGAGAACGCGATTGCGACTCAAGACCAGGGACGGGGCGGTTTCATGGACGGTCTGCGTTCTGGAATGGCGGGAGGGGATCAGCTCGGCGGCGGCATCCAGATGATCGCCATCACCCTGGGGGCTTCGTCAGAGACCTACAGCGAGGTCATTGACGGCGACCTTCAAGCGGGAGACCTGGTGATCCTCAATCCCCCGGCCACAAACGGGTTCGGCGGCATGGGCGGCGGCCCATTCGGGGGAGGGATGCGGCCATGAGCGATTGGGTAGTTGACGCACGTGATTTGACCAAAGTCTACGTCATGGGGGACGTGGAGGTGCATGCCTTGCGGGGTCTGTCCGTCCAGATCGCGCCTGGTGAAGTGATCGCCATTATGGGGCCGTCCGGTTCGGGCAAAACCACCTTAATGAATATGATCGGCTGCCTGGACCGGCCCACCTCAGGCGAATATTACCTGGATGGGGAGAGCGTCGCCCAGATGAGCGACGACCAACTGGCCGGGGTCCGCAACCGCAAGGTGGGCTTCGTTTTTCAGAGTTTCAACCTGCTGCCCCGGGCCACCGCCCTGGCTAACGTGGAATTGCCTCTGCGCTACGCTAAAGGCGTGAAAAAGCGCCGCCAAAAGGCCCGGCAGGCCCTGGAAGATGTTGGCCTGGGCGACCGAATGCACCACCGGCCCAATGAACTGTCCGGCGGCCAGCAGCAGCGGGTGGCCCTGGCCCGCGCTCTGGTGAACGACCCCGCCATCGTGATGGCCGACGAACCCACCGGCAACCTGGACACCAAAGCGGGCGATGAGATCATGGAACTCCTGCTCAAGTTGAACCAGGAGCGCGGCACCACCCTCATCGTCGTCACCCACGACCCAGAGATCGCCGCTCATACCCAGCGCACGGTCCAAATTCTGGATGGCATAACCGTGGAGGCGAAAAAATGAACTTCTGGCAATCCTTTATTGAAGCCCTGGAGAGCCTGTACTCCAACAAGATGCGCTCCGCTTTAACCATCCTGGGCATCGTGATCGGCGTGGGGGCGGTGATCGCCATGCTCGCCATCGGCACCGGGGCGGAGAACTCCATCACGGGAGAGATCGAAGGGATCGGCACCAACCTGGTGTTCATTTTCCGGGGCGGCTCGGACGAGGTGCGCAATCCCAAACCCCTCACCCTGGGCGACGCCGACGCCATCTCCGACCCCTTCGCGGCGCCCTCCGTGGTGGGAGTGGCCCCTTTCCTGCAAGGCAGCGGTGAGGTGAACTTCGCCGGGGAAACCAAAACCACCACCATCATCGGCGTCACACCTGACTACGGCCCGGTCCGCAACACCGCCTTGTCGGAGGGAGAATTCATCTCCGACGTTCATATGCTGGGGCAGGCGGCGGTCGTCATCCTGGGCACTGACGTGGCCGAGGCTCTCTTTGGCCGCACTGAGGGGTTGGTGGGCGAGAGCATCCGCATTGAGGGCCAGCCTTTTCGGGTCATTGGGGTGCTGGAATCCAAGGGCGGCTCGGCAATGGGCAGCCAGGATGACCAGATATTGATTCCCCTGACCACCGCCCAGACCCGCATCCTGCGCCGTTCCACCCGCGACCGGGTGGACGTGATCCTCATCCAGGCCATCAACGCTGATTCGGTGGAGCAGGCCAGCGAAGAAGCGGCCCAGATTCTCCGCGCCCGCCATCGCACGCCCCTGGGCTTGGATGACTTCACCCTTTTCTCCCAGCAAGACTTCATCGCCACCGCTCAGACCATCACCGGCGTGTTGACCATCTTCCTGGGCGGCGTCGCCGGGATCTCGCTTTTGGTGGGCGGCATCGGCATCATGAACATCATGCTGGTCTCGGTGATCGAGCGCACTCGCGAGATCGGCCTGCGCAAAGCGATGGGCGCCCGCAAGAACGACATCATGATCCAGTTCCTGGTTGAGTCTTCCCTGCTCAGTATGGTGGGCGGCATTCTGGGCATTATGCTGGGGTGGGGGATCGCCTCGCTGGTGGGACTGATCGCCGCCAACGCCGACGCCAACATCGTCCCCGTCATCGGGATGGACGCGGTGCTTCTGGCGACCCTGTTCTCCACCGCCGTAGGCCTGTTCTTCGGCATCTACCCCGCCAACCGCGCCGCCAACCTGGAGCCTGTGGAGGCGTTGAGGTACGAGTAAAAAATATTACACGACTAAGGCGCAAAAGCACTAAGAAAAACATTCTTGTAGGGGCGGGGCATGTCCCCGCCCCATTGCGTTTAAATATGTCATTCCAAGGAAGGCAGCGCAGCCGCTCGATGAGGAATCCTTGTGAAGGCAGAAAATTTTTTTCTTGTCAGGTGATAAGAGACCGTGGAATCAAAGATTCCTCGGCCTCCGGCCTCGGAATGACAGAATCAGTGCATTGAGTATTGAGCCTCAATGTTATGACGCGTTACCGGGACAGGTTTTCTGTCGTATATTGTGACTTAGGCTGTTGAAAAAGTGGTTCTGATTTATTGGTATAATCTAATATCGTGAAAGTTTATCGGATTAGCTCCAGTATTTCACATTATGCACAGAATTTGTGCTAATAATTTTCTTATGAGAGACATTATCAAAATTTTATACTAATTTTGATTCGGATATAATGTATTTGATGGATTTCGCGCATTAGATGTTGGATTATCAACCCGTTAGCTAGATGGGCAGCGAAACACCATTATGCATAGCAGCACTGTGCATAAGTTCAGACAACGAAAGGAGACAACCTTATGAATGAAGATAGCAAGTACCAGGTAACGGGCGGAGCTAACAATCCCATTACCGGCGGTGGCACGACGAACCGGGACTGGTGGCCGAACCTGTTGAACCTCAATATTCTTCATCAGCGCTCGCACAAGAGCAATCCGATGGGCGAGGCGTTCAACTACGCTGAGGAATTCAAGAAACTCGACTTGGTGACCCTTAAGAAGGACCTCTATGCGCTGATGACCGACTCGCAGGATTGGTGGCCGGCGGATTACGGTCACTACGGGGGGCTCTTCATCCGCATGGCGTGGCACAGCGCAGGCACCT
>CBDUUP010000083.1:0-13806 GCA_965370435.1 uncultured Anaerolineales bacterium
TCAACAATACCAACCCAGAAAATGGATCCTCTTGGATCGCTTTGCCTTCACCAGCGAAAACTTGGACCTTGACCAACTTCGTTCCCTCAAGTCACCCATCCCCGAAGGCTACCGGATCGAGAAGATCAACCTAAATCTAGCCCAACAGCTAACCACCAAAGAGAACAAATTTGCCGCCGACCATATCGTCTGCTTTGACTCACCCGAACATTTTCTCGAGCGCGGCTTTGGCTGCTGTATTCTGCAAGGAGAGCAGATCGTCGCTGTCGCTTCAACTTTTACAATTTGTGATAAGGGGATCGAGATCCAGATAGACACCCGAAACGAGCATCGCCGCAAAGGCTTGGCCTCCCTCGCCGCCGCCCATTTGATCGTCCACAGCCTGGAAAATGGCCTGGACCCCAATTGGGACGCGGCCACCGAAATATCCCGGGGCCTTTGCCCAGAAACTGGGCTACACTCCTCAGGGAACCTATCCCATGTATCTATACACCGGAACCAGGTTCTTGGTGATCCTGCGAGATATTGTTCAATGGATCAAAAGAGCCTTGAAAAAGTAACCGTTCTCAAACTCCTCCTCAATAATGCGGAATCCAATTTCATTAAGAGAGCCACTATGCGAATTAAACGCCTATCCTCGTTATCCACATCATGCAGCCTAATAATTCTCTCTATGCTGATAGGCTGCGCCTCCACCAGAACTCAAGTACAGGTACTTGGCAGCTCCATGGAACCCAGTCTTCTGGATGGACAGGTTGTGGAAATTGAAAACGTTCCTGCCACCGAGCTTCAGCGCGGAGATTTTGTCTATTACGATATCGGCGGTGGAGTTTTTTATATAAAACGCCTGATCGGTCTTCCCGGAGAAACCGTGGAAATCCGTGAAGGTCTAGTTTACATCAATGGGATCGAACTTGACGAGCCGTATAGAGTAATTCCTCCCCTTTCCACCATAAGCCCCCTAACTTTAGGCATTGATGAATACTATGTGCTGGGCGATGACAGCAACCATAGCTACGACTCGCAAACCATCGGCCCAATACCCGGCAGCGCTGTCATAGGCAGGGTTGTACCCTAATGAGGTGAAAGGTTTCCGTTAATTTCACTCCCTCCTTATTGGTTTTCCATTCAATCCAACCTCTCAGACCACTAAAACCAGTCCGACCAATCAAACCTCTCAGACCACTCCGGACAGCCCCCCCCGACCATAAAGACAACTTCGCACACCATGTACCCCTTTCGCGTTTTTCGTGCCGACCGAAGGTCGCCCCTTTCACCCGACCATAGGTCGTCCCTTTCGCGTTCCAATCGCCCCTCCGACCACTCAGACCAAATAAATCATTCTGTCCGCTAAGACCACTCAGACCAAAGTCCCCCCCTTGCCCCTCTCCCCACCCTCGACTACAATACACCTATGAAAGACAACTGGGGCATCCTGGGCCACCAGTGGGCCGTCCAACTCCTGCAGGGCCACCTGCGAAACGGCCGCGCCCGCCACGCCTACCTCTTCACCGGCCCCGACGGAGTCGGACGGCGCACCCTGGCCCTCGCCCTGGCCCAAGCCTTGAACTGCGCCCAACCGCCCGCCCCGGGCGAATTCTGCGGGGAATGCCGCCCCTGCGCGCTCCTGGCCCGCATGCAGCACCCCGACCTCGCCATCATCCAACGCCAAGAAGGCTCCCGCGACATTAAGATTGAACAAGTGCGCGAACTCCAGCGCAGCCTGTCCCTGGCCCCCTACGAAGCCCCCCGCCGCATCGCCCTGCTCTTGGGCTTCGAAGACGCCAACCGAAACGCCGCCAACGCCCTGCTCAAAACCCTGGAAGAGCCGCCCCCTAAAGTCAACCTGATACTGACCGCCGAGAGCGGCGAATCCCTGCTCCCCACCATCGTCTCCCGCTGCGAAGTCATCCGCCTGCGCCCCCTCTCGCTGGAAGCCGTCCAAACCGGCCTCCAATCCCGCTGGGGTCTGCCCCAAGAGGAAGCGCTCCTCCTGGCCCACCTCTCCGGCGGCCGTCCCGGCTACGCCCGCCTCCTCCACCAGCAGCCCGACGCCCTGGAACAGCGCGCCGCCTGGCTTGACGACCAACATCGCCTGCTCTCCGCCGACCGTCAGGCCCGTTTTGAATACGCCCAAACCCTCGCCAAAGACAAAGAAGCTTTGAAAGCCGCCATCCAGGTCTGGTCTTCCTACTGGCGGGACGTGATGCTCCGGACCGCCGGCGCCCAGGCCCCCTTCGCCAACCTCGACCGCCAGACCGAGATCCAATCCCTGGCCGCCTCCCTGGACCTCCCCACCGCCCAAAGCGTCGTCGCCTCCCTCGACCACACCCTCACCCTCCTGGCCCGCAACGTCAACACCCGCCTCGCCGCCGAAATTCTCCTCCTCGACCTCCCCAAAATAGTCTAAGTAGTCTAACTGGTCAGAAAACAACTCCATGTATATCCTAAGTCCGGCCTGAATAAACTCTGGCTCTGATAATCGTTTTTCAGTCCGCCGAAGGGCGGACTTCGTAAAAGTCTGTGCGACTTTAGTCGCTGACTGGTCTGACTGGTCAGAAAAACAACCCCGTGTTTATCTCTAGTCCAGTCTAAGTGGACTCCGATAAGTTTTTAAAAAATGTGTCGGTGCGAATCAGTTAAGGATGAAGCAATTTCACTCTTAGTAAGGGGACTGCCTCGTTTTGCTTGTAGTTCTGTAAATTTCAAGGACTTTCCGATATCCACTTAGGGTGGATACTCAATTTATACCTGTGTAAAAGATAATAACCTTGCTATAATTCTAATATGTCAAAAAATAAAGTAGAAAAAATAGTCCAGGCTTTAAAGCCAAATACTGCTATACATCTTGGTCATAGCTCTGTTGTTGGTAATTTCGGTGGACTAAGAGTGGGATTGGACTTGACAAGTATTGACGGTACTGTTCCAGCGCCATTTTCAAATCTCACGCTTACTAGCAATAAAACACAAACTTTTTTAATTCCATTGCTTGATCCTCAGTCTATGATTGCTAGACCATCAAAAATTGCAAATCATGTGGATCTCCTTTTATATTCGCATCTTCACTCGGATCATTTTTCTCTCAGGTATATTGAAGAAGCAAAAAGAACGAACCCGAAGTTAAGAATAATTTGTCCTCCAAAAACAAAGGATTACTTATCAAGAATACCAATGAGGTATAAAAATGGAATTCGTGGAAAAATCGGCAGATGGCTAACAAAAAAAACTTATAAACTTAACGCCGTTGGTGTTATTGATTTCATAAAAGAATTACGCACGAATTCGGAAAATCGGAAAAATCTTATAGAATCCATCGAAGAAATCGAATTGTCCGAATCTATAACGTTTGTTATTGATAATTATGAAATAAAGATATCTGCATTTCCTGTTGTTCATCCAACTGCACAATTATATATAAAACAATCTTTTGAAGGTGAACCCCCACCTCCAATGGGTTACAAAATTGAATATAGAGAGGGTGATGTGTGGAGAACAGCTATTTTGGTGGGCGAGGCAGCTACTGATCCAAAAATTTCGGAAATTATATTTGCAGAGCGTAACCGGTTGTCTGTTGTATTTTTCCCTGTTACTGAACAATCTGAAACTAAAGGATGGAAATTTGTCGAAGAATTTACAACTCATGCATCTCTTCGCAATTTTGCTTTGATAGAACGTATTGTAAAGAAAGGCACAAAAATAATTCCTTTACACCAAGGGCTTTGGTACTTCCAGGCCACATCTCAAGATTTTGTTGATGGGCGAAGTGCCTTATTGAAACTTGCGCAAAATCCATCATCAAAGTTGCCCTTTCTGGAATTATCAAAACGTTTCAATAAGATAATTGTTGAAAAAAAATGGCATTTCTGGAAAAGATGGAGATGGTTTAGAAAATTGGCTGAGATTGCTACTTTGCTTCCAATAAATGGCGAGATTGTAGGAATCCCTCCCTCTACAGTAGTGGAATTTGGAAATGAAAAACGTGTAAAGCAAAATAATGAGTTATCAATCCACATAATACAAGCTGCGCTTCAAGCTCATTTAACTGAATTTGAATGCCTTAGAGATGAGATTAACAATGCGTGGGATTTTCAGAAAGCTTTGTTGCAGTATACCTTATTAGTAATAGGTTCAACCGTGACATTAGTTAATGCTTTGCCTGATTTTCAATTGGTTCTACTGCTCGCTTCTTATGCATTAACAGCAATGGGGTGGGTATATATTGAACAATCGTTTCGAATGATAACTATTGGACGATATTATAAAAGTTCCTTGAATCCTCGAGTGAACTCCCTAATAAAAGAGTTGGGAAATAGAGATGATCATGAGCCAATAATGGAAAAAGTTAAGGTGTTAGGTTGGGAGGATTTTTTTAGGGCAGGTAATGTCCGAACGCTTTTAATGGGTTGGTCATCTTTGGGTAAATATTCTTTTGCCATTTTGCCAGGGCCTGGCTTTGCGTTCGCATTTTATAATATAAAGCAGTCGCCAATTACTTTGTGGTCAACTATGGAAATTGTAGGCTTTTTGGTGGCTGTTGGGATGAGTCTTCTGCCGTTAGCAACCATAATTATAAATGCCAGATTTTCTTTTACCGCAGAAGGAGCTGCCTAACCTTTGTTTTACCAACCGGGATTCGCACGAAGGCTAAACAAATCATTACTATGCAATTTATGAGCCAACTGAAGAATCTTTTTAAACTATCAATAGGATAGACAAGCGTTAAATTTTTTTTCGATAGCTATTGTTATAAGTAGTTGTTGGAAAGTCCTTGAAATTAACACCACCGCGAACGAAGCGAGGCAGCATCCTTAATTTATGAGTGAAATTGCTTCACCCCTGCGGAGTTCGCATCGAAACGATTTTAAAAGACATTATGGAATCCACTTAAATAAAATCCAGATCCAATAATCGTCTTTCAGTCCGCCGAAGGGCGGACTTCGTAAAAGTCTACGACTTTTGTCGGCATGCGACTTCAGTCGCTGACTGGTCCAACTGGTCAGAAAAACAACCCCAACTATCAAACTACCCAACTAAATCCCAAATATGCTATACTTTTAAGGTCATGACCGTCTCAGAAGAAGCCCGCCAGGCCCCAGAGAACACCCGCGCCACCCTCGACCTGATCTATCACGTCAGCCGGGAGCTGGCCTCCTCCCTGGATCTGCGCACCGTATTGCAGCGCGTCCTCTTCCTCTCCCTCAAAACCGTCGTCGGCAACAGCGGCAGCATCATCGTCATGGATGACGAAGGCCTGCCCATAGAATCGGCCATCATATACGGCGGCAAGGTCTACGATCAAACCACCGAGAGCCTGCGGGCCACCCTGGATGAAGGTCTGGCCGGTTGGGTTGTCCGCAACCGGGAAGCCGTCCTCATAAAAGACACCAGCCGGGACGAGCGCTGGCTGCGCCGCCCCGATGACAGCCTAGAGCATACCGGCCCCAAATCCTCCGTCAGCGCCCCCCTCCTGGCCCGCGAGCGCCTGGTGGGAGTGATGACCCTCTCCCATCCCGAACCCGGATTCTTCAACGAAGAGAACTTCAGCCTGATAAAGGCCATCGCCGACCAGGCCGGTATCGCCGTCCTCAACGCCCGCCTCTACGAGGAAAGCCAAAAACAAGCCCGGGTCATGGCCGCCCTGGCCGAAAGCGCCGCCACCATCAACGTCTCTCTCCGCCAAGAAGAAGTGCTTGACCGCATCTTGAAGCAGATCAGCGGCGCCTTGGACGTAGCCGCTGTCTCCCTGGCCCTCATAGACCCTCGCACCAACGAACTCGAATTCACCGCCGCCTCTGGGGAAAGCAGCGACTCCATCATCGGCGTCCGCCTGAACATGGGCCAGGGCATCGCCGGGTGGGTGGCCCAGGAGGGCCGCAGCGTGATCGTGCCCAAGGCCAGTGAAGACCCCCGCTTCTTCTCCAACGTTGACCAACGCACTGGTTTCTCAACCCAATCCATCGCCTGCGTGCCCATCCGCGCCCAGGGAGAAGTCATCGGCGTGATCGAAGCCATGAACCCCCTCTCCGGGGAATTCAAACAAGAATCCCTATTCTTGCTCTCCGGCATCGGCAGCCTGGCGGGGACCGCCATCAGCCACGCCCAACTCTTTGAACGGGTTGAAATAGCCCACCAACGCTTCCTCGAGCTTTTCGAAGACAGCATTGACCCCATTTTGATCACCGACTGGGATGGGAAGATTAACGAAGCCAACCGCCGGGCCGTCCTATCCACCGGCTTCACCAAAGAAGACCTCCAGGGGATGAACATCGGCCACCTCCACAAGATCGACTGGGATAAAGTAGGCCAGAAATTCGACATGCTCCCTTCCACCGGCACGCTCTCATACGAATCAGCGCTCAACACCCAAGAGCAGGAACAGATTCCCATCGAGGTCTACGTCCGGCGGGTGACCATTGACGGCCACAATCGCCTCCAGTGGATCCTGCGCGACCTCACCGAACGCAAAAACCTGGAAGCCATGCGCGAAGACTTGCTTTCTATGATCTACCACGACCTGCGCTCCCCCCTGTCCAACGTGGTCTCCAGTCTGGATATTTTGGCTTCTATGGTCCCCATGGAAGAATTTCCCTCCATCAAGCCCGTACTGGACATCGCCCTGCGCTCTACCGAGCGCGTCCAACGCCTGACCAAATCTCTGCTCGACACCCGCCGCCTGGAAATGGGCCAATCCATCGGCGAACAAAAACCCGTCACCCCCGCCTCCCTCATGAATGAAGCCCTCCAAGCCGTCGCTCCCGTCGTGGAAGGGAAAAACCAAGAGATCGTCTCCGAACTCCTGGATACCCTCCCCCCCGTGAACGTGGACGAAGAAATGATCCGCCGAGTCCTCATCAATATCCTGGAGAACGCCGTCAAATACACCCCCCAAAACGAGATCATCACCGTAGGCGCCCGCCGGGATGGCGATTTTGTCGCCTTCTGGGTGCAAGACCGGGGGCGCGGCATCCCCACCGAAGACCAGGATTTCATATTCGAGAAGTTCACCCGCTCCCGTACCGGGGCCAGCGGAGGCACCAAAGGGCTGGGGCTGGGGCTGGCCTTCTGCCGCTTGGCCGTACAAGGCCACGGAGGCAGGATCAAGGTTGAGAGCAAACCGGGCGCTGGCTCGCGCTTCACCTTCACTGTGCCCGTGGTGCAAGTCTCCTGAAATCCGCCCCCTCCTGCGCCCCAGGTGATTCACCCACCGCTTCTAAGCGCTCAGTTAAGACGATTTTTATGGAAACGCGAAACGGCATTATGTCCAACATCTCCCAAAATTGTCATTCCGAGCGCCCCACAGAGCGCCAAAAGCGCCGTTCAATGGAAAAGAAACATCCCTCTCCCGTAGGGGCGCACAGCAGTGCGCCCAAACGCCAACCACCTGCCATAGCCTTGCCCACAAACCCTGATGTCTCCTGATAGGAGTCGAGGCTTTAGCCGGGTCACCTGCCAATACTTGTCATTCCGAGAAGGACCGCTTCACCGCCCAGCCTGTCCTGACCTGTCCTGAGCCTGTCGAAGGAAGCCTGTCCTGAGCTTGCCGAAGGAAGCCTGTCCTGAGCCTGTCGAAGGAAGCCTGCCGAAGGAAGGAATCCCTGAAAACATGGATGCTTTTCACCTTCCTCGGCCTCCGGCCTCGGAATAACAGAATTGAAGATGGCTTCATTATTTTTCCAACATTTAGATTATCAATACACTTGAGCGCTTAATTAAGGTAAATGTTGGTAAAATAGAGATACGTATTTATGTCTTCGTGATAAAAATTTATCAACTGCCAAGGCGCGAAGACACTAAGAAAAAACAAAAAACTTTGTACCTTAATCCTTTACTGCAATGTTAAGATGATTTTGTAAGTCCTTCCTACCTTATTGAAATCCTTATTACACTGAGTTCATCAAGGGAATTTTTTTTCAGTATTTCAGTGATTCAGTGTTTCAATATTTAACAAACTTTCATCTAAACATAGCGCTACGCGGAGAGTCAATGAAAAAAATCGCCCAAAACATCCACATTGAAAATTCCTATCCCGGCGTCACCCTGGGCTTGCTGGCTTTCCCCGACAGCTATCTCCTCATAGACGCCCCCCCCGATCCGGAAGACGGCCTCTCCTGGCAGGCCGCCCTGCTCAAAATGGGCGTCCGCCACGACACCCTGCTGGTCAACCTGGACGCCCACCCGGACCGCTCCCTGGGCGCTCGCGCCCTGGAATACACCGTCCTCGCCCACCAGCAAACCGCCGAATTCTTCAAAAACCGCCCCGCCGTCTTCAAAGGCCACGACCCCCAGAGCGGCGCCGAATGGGAGACCATCCCCGCCCTGGGCAACATCCGCTGGCTGCCTCCCAGCATCACCTTCACTCAACACATGACCATCTACCGGAAGAAATATTCCATCGTCATCGAACACCACCCCGGCCCCTCTCCCGGCGCAGCCTGGGTCTCCATCCCCGAACGCGACGTCGTCTTCGTCGGCGACGCCGCCCTCCTCAACCAACCCCCCTTCCTCGCCGACGCCGACCTCCCCGCCTGGATCGAAACCCTCGACTTGCTGCTCTCCAAAACCTACATCAATCAAACCATCGTCAGCAGCCGCGGCGGCCCGATATCCGAAAAAGAACTCCGCGCCCAGCGCAAACTCCTCAAAGACATCCTCAAACATATGGAGCGGCTGGCCAAACGCCAAGCCCAGCCCACCGCTACCGAATCCTTGATCCCCAAGCTCCTTTCGGGCATGAAGTTCCCCGCCAAATTCCAAGAGCTTTACACCCAACGCCTCCAATACGGCCTCTACCAATACTACATCCGCAATCACTGGACCGGCGCATTGACCTCCTCCAATGGAAAATGACCGGTTGACAAATTAAATCCGCATCCCCATATTCTCGCCTCCCTCAAACCCCTATGCCCAACCCTCCCTACGTCCCCCTTTTTGAACTCACCCGCGGCCAGACCGTCGAGTCCGTCCACTTCGGCGCCGCCGCCCTGGTTAACCTCCAGGGTGAACTGGTTGCCTCCGTCGGCGACCCAGAAGCCGTCGCCTACCTCCGCTCCACCGCCAAACCCTTCCAGGCCCTGCCATTCGTGGAAGCCGGCGGCCCCCAACATTTCGGCTTTACCCCCGCCGAGACCGCCCTCATCTGCGCCTCCCACTCCGGCACCGACCAGCACGTCGCCGCCGTCGAATCCATCCAGACCAAGGCCAACCTCAGCCAGGATGACCTCATGTGCGGCGTCCACCCCCCCTTCCACACCCCCACCGCCGAAGCCCTCCGAGAGCGCGGCGAAGACCCCGCCCCCAACCGCCACAACTGCTCCGGCAAACACACCGGTATGCTCTCCCAGGCCCGCCTCCACGACTGGCCCACCGAAAACTACCTCGACCCCTCCCATCCCGTCCAGGAGCGCATCCTCAAAGCCTTCGCCGAAATGTGCGACCTAACCCCAGACCAAGTCAACCAGGGTACCGATGGCTGCTCGGCCCCCAATTTCGCCGCCCCCCTGCGCAATGTAGCCCTCGCCTTCGCCCGCCTCGCCGACCCCTCCTCTCTCGACGAGACCCGCGCCGCCGCCTGCCGCCAGATCACCGCCGCCATGACCGCCCACCCCGATATGGTCGGCGGCCCCGGCCGCTTCGACACCCGCCTCATGCAAGTCACCGGAGGACGCATCGTAACCAAAGGCGGCGCAGAAGGCTACCAGGGGCTGGGCCTCCTCCCCGGCGCGCTGGGACCCGACTCCCCCGCCCTGGGTCTGGCCCTCAAAATCTCCGACGGCGACGCCCGCAAAAAGACCCGCGCAGCCGTCGTACTGGAAATCCTCCGCCAACTCGACGCCCTCTCCCCCGCCGAGCTAGAAGCGCTCTCCGAATTCGGCCCTGCGTTCCCCATCCACAACTGGCGCAAGCTCATCGTCGGCCGGGCTTGCCCATCCTTCACCCTCCACAAAAATTGACCCGCAACTGCAACGCGCAACCCGAAATTCCTACCCTACAATATCGTTAATGCGTTTGAACGTTTAAACGTTAGAACGTGCAACATGAAAACGAAAGAAGCCCTCGCTGTCCATAACCGCCTCCTGGAGTTCTACGGCCAGCCCACCTGGCGCAACCCGCTGCCCCCGCTCGACGAACTGGTCTCGACCATCCTCTCCCAGTCCACCACCGACACCAATCGAGACCGGGCCTTCACCGCCCTGCGGGAGCGTTTCCCCACCTGGGAAGCGGTTCGTGACGCCGAACCCTCGGCCGTCATCGACGCCATCCGCACCGCCGGGCTGGCTAACCAAAAAGGCCCCCGCATCCAGGCCGCCCTCCGCCAGATCACCGAGCAGCGCGGCGAACTGAACCTTCACTTCCTGGCCGACCTCCCCCCCGAGCAAGCCGCCGCCTGGCTCACCCAATTCAAAGGCGTCGGCCCCAAGACCGCCGCCATCGTCCTGCTCTTCTCGCTGGGATTGCCCGCCTTCCCCGTAGACACCCACGTCCAACGGGTCACCGGGCGCCTCGGCCTCCGCCCCGAAAAAATGACCGCAGAGAAAGCGCACCCCCACCTGGCCTCCCTCTTCCCCCCGGAAGCCTACTACGCCGCCCACCTCAACCTCATCCGCCTCGGCCGCCAAATCTGCCCCGCCCGCAAACCCAACTGCCCCGAATGCCCGCTCCAAGACCTCTGCGACTACTACGCCGAGAACTACCCATGAAATCCAACGTTTGAACGTCTAAACGTTTTAACGTTCTAACCTTCCAACGCCCCAAAAGGCCTGCCCATGACCTCTGACACTCCAATGAAAAATCCCAACCTCGCCGCCCTCTACCGCGTCTCCCAGGTCTTGGGCGCCTCCCTCGACCTCGACGAAGTCCTCAACCAGGTCATGGACGCCCTCATCGAACTCACCGGCGCCGAGCGCGGCTTCCTGATGCTCCTCGACCCCCAAACCAAGGCCCTCGACCTCCGCGCCGCCCGCAACATCGAAAAGGAAACCCTCGACCAGGAGGACATGCAGGTCAGCCACACCGTCATCAAGGCCGTCCTGGAGACCGGAGAAGGCGTCATCACCACCAACGCCCAGCACGACCCCCGCTTCGCCGGGCAGGAATCCGTCGTCGGCTTTGCCCTGCGCTCCATCCTCTGCGCCCCCCTCCGCGCCAGAGGGACCGACATCGGCGTCGTCTACGTGGACAACCGCGCCCAGGAAGGCCAGTTCACCGCCCAAGAACTCGACCTGGTCAACGCCTTCGCCGCCCAGGCCGCCGTCGCCCTGGAGAACGCCCGCCTCTACACCCAAACCGACCAGGCCCTCGCCGCCCGCGTCGCCGAGCTGGAGAAACTCAACCGTGAAGTCGAGCAGGCCAACCAGGAGAAGTCCAAGTTCGTCTCCGTCGTCACCCACGAACTCCGCATCCCCATGACCTCCATCAAAGGCTACACCGACCTCATGCGCAGCGGCGTCGTAGGCGAAGTAAGCGACCAGCAGCTTGAGTTCCTCGATGTCATCCGCAACAACGTCGAGCGCATGTCCGCCCTAATCTCCGACCTCTCCGACATCTCCCGCATCGAGACCGGACGCCTGAACATAGACCTCGCCTTCATCACCCTGCGGGACAGCATTGACGAGACCATCGAAATCATCCGCCCCCACCTCGACGAGCGCAAGCAGTCCCTCACCGTCGACCTCCCCGAAGACCTCCCCCCCGCCTACGCCGACCCCAAACGAGTCGTCCAAATCCTCACCAACATGCTCAGCAACGCCAACACATACCCCCCCGAAGAAGGCTCCATCTCCGTAGACGTCCAGCAGGCGGGCGACTTCCTCCGCATCTCCGTCACCGACAACGGCATCGGCATCGCCGAAGAGGACCAAGAGAACGTCTTCAGCCAATTCTTCCGCTCCGAAGACCAGGCCGTCCGCGACGAGCAGGGCTGGGGCCTCGGCCTCAACGTCACCAAACAGCTCGTCGAACTCATGGGCGGCCAGATCGGCTTCTCCAGCCAACTGGGCCAATCCTCCACCTTCTGGTTCACCCTCCCCACCGAGGAAGGCGAAGCAGCCGAAGAAGGCGCGGTGAAAGCGTTGATTTAGGATTCGTTGTAGGTTTACATTGTTGATAGTGAGATTATGGTAGAATCAACAAGCTTTGTAGTTGACATTGTGGAAAGTTATTATGTAGCCGTATCTATTTGTTAAGAACTAATATTGTCGCAATTGGATGTGATGCCAAATACTTGAGGGGTGGGTGTATTGGTCCCCCTCATTTTATTTACAATTTATTTTCCCCTATCGCGTCATACTCACATTTCACCGGGGAGATAATTATATCCCCTTACAAAAAATTGAACTATCAAAACTAGCTTTCAACAGAATAAATACAGATTAAAGGAGATAAAAGATGGCGCGAGGGATCTCAATTTTATTAAAGGTATTAGCTGCAATAGCTGCGATAGCTGCAATAGTTAGTTGTTTTGCTGCTCTTTTAGTGGTTCCTGAATTTCGTGACTTGTTTAATCTAGGCAAGAAATCCGCACAGCCAACACAGTTCATAGTTCCTACAAGTATTACTTCACCGCTAGATGGGGTAGAAGGCGAATACAAAACAACACTATTACGCGTTATTTCACTTGGCACAAATTGTTACACTCACCCAAGTGGATACTGCGGTTTAGATATCAGAGTTGAATGGGAAAATGTGCAACCCAACAGTGGTTTGATTTATACCATCGGTTATGCACCTTATTACAACCCTCCACTTTGGTGGATCGCGGGTGTTGGAATCGAAGCAATAGGATCAAGCCAATATGTAAATGACAACGGAGCTTATGGAAACCCTGGGGATGATCTTTTTGTGTACGCGTGCCTAACGACTCAAGACTATAATTCTGGAGATGAATTCTACGCGCCCCCATTTTGTGATGTCACATCTGAAATGGTATCTATTGAACCAAAATAACATCTTCTACTAACATTAGCGATTAAGAGGAGGGGACTGTGAAGGCGTTGATTTAGAGGGGCGGATTGTGGATTAGGGGCGAGGGTAATGAGGTTCTCCCATCACCTAGGGCCTCCATTGTCACTTCCTTAAAAAATCATCAACCAAGATTTTACAAATCCAGACTCGAAAATTCATTACAATTTACCTTGACAATTTTACGGATTCGACTATAATACTTCATATATTCACCCTATGGGCGAATATATGAAATCAATATATATGGAATGAACCTTGAGATTTGTTTTTGACACCAAACAGCTTCGGGATTTATATACCTCCGAGAAGGGCTCTGGGAGGTATTCTTCTGGTGTCGTAAATAAGTTTTTCATTGTAATGAAAATCATAAAAAATGCGAAGGATGAACGCGATATTCGCTCCTTCAAAGGCCTTCGATTTGAAAAATTATCAGGCCAACGCAAACATCAGCGGTCATTACGCCTTTCAAGCAATATGCGTCTAATTCTTACAGTCGAGACGGACGATCTAGGTAAATACATTCGAATACTCGCTATCGAAGATTATCATTAAATCACAGACAGTTTGAAATCGTCGGAGAACGCAATGGATGACACTTATTTAATACCCGCAAGGGCAATACCTCCTGGACAAATACTGGGCATGGAACTTGAAGCAAGAGGCTGGACGCAAAAAGATCTGGCAGAAATCATCGGACGTCCCTATCAGGCCGTAAACGAGATAATCCGTGGAAAGAAGCGGATCACTCCTGAAACCGCGAGAGAGTTAGCTCAGGCATTTGGCACCTCGCCCGAACTCTGGATGAACTTGGAAGCAGATTATCGCCTCCAAATATCAGCGCAATCT
>CBDUUP010000084.1:0-13706 GCA_965370435.1 uncultured Anaerolineales bacterium
ATCAAATGTTGAACCACTATACTGTGGATAGCATCTTAGAGACCTATGGGCCGCCAGGGGAAGTTTGGATAAAATCATACAACATTAATGCAGTCGGGCATCATACGCATACGCTGCTCTATTACCCTGACATCGGTATCGTGATGGAGTATGTTAGTCCAACTCGTTGGTTCACAAATGCCGATGAAGAAACGTGGGTATCCACATGTCCGGCAGAAGGGTTCATTTCCCTGAGGGTATTTGACCCTGATGCAGGATGGTCATTATTCGATATTCTTTCCCGACAGGATAACCTAGGATTGTATTTGCCTATTAAAGAAGCCACTGATATGACACTCCAGGAATTCTATGATATTTACCAAAACCCCGGTTGCGACGTAGAAATCCATACGCCAGCAGATTTATGGCCCAGTGTATATAACATTTGGCCGTAGGAGAAATCGTGGAGGTCTAGTTCACTCAGCGGTTCAACAAGAAAAATCAACTCACGCCCCCATGTTATAATTCTTCCCCGTGGCAGACATACTAAACAAATGGAAAGACGGGCTGGCCCGCACACGTAAAACCACCTTCGGACGCATCGCCACTCTTCTTGGCGCGACCGAAATCTCCGGCGACACCTGGGATGATCTGGAAGCCATCCTCATCCAGGCTGACCTCGGAATCGAGACATCTCAATCCGTGTTGGAGAGCCTGAAAACCCAGGTGGCCCAGGAAGGCTGGACGAAGGCAGAACAACTCCGAGGCGCGTTGCGTCTCGAATTACGCTCCCGGCTGGACGAACCGCCCAAGGTCCACTTTGACCATAAACCCAGCGTGATCTTGCTGGTAGGCGTGAACGGCTCCGGAAAAACAACCAGCGCGGCCAAGCTTGGCAAACGCTTCCAAGACCAAGGCCAAACAGTTCTGTTCGCGGCCACCGACACTTTCCGGGCCGCAGCCACCGAGCAGCTCCAGGTCTGGGGGGAGCGATTGGACATCTCCGTCATCGTGGGGAAGTCGGGCGGCGACCCCGGCGCGGTGGCCTTCGACGCCACCCAGGCGGCTATGGCCCGCGGCGTTGACCTGCTCCTGGTGGACACCGCCGGACGCCTTCACACCCGCTTCAATCTGATGGAGGAGCTTAAGAAAGTTCACCGGGTGGTAGGCAAAGCGCTTCCAGGCGCTCCCCACGCCGTCTGGCTGGTGATGGACGCCACTACCGGACAAAACGCCCTCCAGCAAGCCCGCGCCTTCCAGGAAGCCGTCCAGGTCACCGGAATCATCCTCGCCAAGCTAGATTCCTCGGCGAAGGGCGGCATGGCCTTCGCCATCCAGCACGAACTAGGCCTGCCCATCCTGTACGCCGGATTAGGTGAGAGCTTCGACGATCTGCAATCCTTCCACCCAGACGCCTTCGTTGAGAGCGTCCTGAGCGAATTTTCAACCCCAACCTAGAGGTAACTATGCAAGACTTGATCTCCCGTCTCACTGATTTTGACCTAAAAATCCAAAACCTATTGGTGCGTCTTTGACTTACCCTCCAAAGAAACCGAACTCAAGAAATTAGAAAAAGAATCCGAAAACCCCAATCTGTGGGATAGCCCCGACAACGCCCGGCGTCTGATGAAAAAGGCAGCCAATCTGCGCCAAGAGATTGACCTATGGCAGAATCTCAGCCAGCGCATCCGCGACGCCCTGGAATTGGCCGAATTGGAGGACGAAAGCCTCCGCCCAGAACTTGAAACCGAAACCAACGAATTGGAAACCGAAGTCGCCCAACGAGAACTCAGCACTTTGCTCTCCGGCCGCTATGACAAAGGCGATGCCCTTCTCGCTATCCATGCCGGCGCGGGAGGCACCGACTCGCAGGATTGGACCGCCATGCTCCACCGGATGTATTTGCGATGGGCCGAAAGCAAAGGGTACGATTGCCAAATTCTGGACAGCACCGACGGGGAAGAGGCGGGCATCAAGAGCGTGACCGTGGCCGTAAGCGGGTTATACGCCTACGGCTATCTCCGCCCGGAGAAAGGCACCCACCGGTTGGTGCGCCTCTCCCCCTTTGACTCCGCCAATCGCCGCCACACCTCTTTCGCCATGGTAGAAATCCTGCCCCAGGTTGAGGATAATACGGAGATTGAGATCAATCCCAAAGACTTGCGCATTGACACCTTCCGAGCCGCTGGCGCAGGCGGCCAGCACGTCCAGAAGAATGACACCGCCATCCGCATCACCCACATCCCCACCGGCACAGTCGCAGTGTGCCAGAGCGAACGTTCCCAGTCCCAAAATCGAGAGAACGCCATGAAAGTGCTTAAAGCCCGCCTTCTGGCGCTCAAGCAGCAAGAGAAAGACAAAAAGCTAGCCGAATTGCGGGGCGAATATCAAAAAGCAGAATGGGGCGCCCAGATACGCTCCTACGTCCTTCACCCTTACCAGATGGTCAAAGACCACCGCACCGACTATGAAGTCGGTAACACCCAGGCGGTGCTGGATGGAGACCTGGATGGATTCATCGAGGCCTATTTGCGCTCTCAAGTAGGCGATCTAAAAGATGAAGGCTAATATTGGACACTTGTCAGAACTTTCAATCCGCGCTATAATCTGCCTATTGTTCGGGGCGTGGCGCAGCCCGGTTAGCGCGCTTGCATGGGGTGCAAGAGGTCGGAGGTTCGAATCCTCTCGCCCCGACAGGATAAACGTTTCACGAGAAAACACCCCAAAGGTGCAATGCCTTTGGGGCGATTGTTTAATACTGGAAGGCGAAAGCCATCACTGGGGAAGCAGAATTGACAGAAGCCCCGCAGCTATCTCATCAACATAACAAAAAAGGTATTTTGAGAATGCCCAAAAATTCTGATGCTGACCATACCCAACCAACCGTCCATTTAGGCGCAGGTGAACTCACCATTGAAGAAGTTGTGGGTGTGGCGCGGTTCGGGTGGAAGGTGGCGGAAGTCGGGGATGAAGCCAGCCCGCCCGACTCCAAAAAAGCCTACGCCCGGCTCCTTCAAAGTCGAGCCTGGGTTGATAAAGCGGTCGAAGAAAATGAGCGCAGAAAAGCGAGCGGCGAATCAACCAAAGCCTATTACGGCATCAACACCGGCTTCGGCTCAAAAGTCGGACGCATAGGATTGGACACCGAAGACATCCCCTGGGTCTCCCGCAACCTCATCGTCAGCCATTCAACCGGGATGGGTGATTTCCTGGAGATTGAAATTGTCCGGGCGGCCATGTTGATACGCGCCAATTCCCTGGCTCTGGGCTATTCGGGCGTAAGACCGGTCGTCATCAACACCCTGGTTCAAATGCTCAACCGGGGCGTCGTCCCGGCCATCCCCGAATACGGATCGGTTGGGGCCAGTGGAGACCTGATCCCGCTGTCCCATCTGGCGTTAGTCCTCTCGAAACGCCCTGAAACCCAAAAGCTGCCAACCAGCCTCCCGGCAGACTATGAAGCCGAAAGTGGGAAAGCATTCGTCGTCCTAACCGGAGATCCAAGCGAAGATACTTTATCCGCCGAACAAATAACGAAATTTGGAGAGGCCTCTTACGCCCTGCTGCGCGGCGATGAGGCCATGAAGTTCCGCAACATCGAACGGATAGAATTGTTGGCCCGAGAGGGACTGGGCCTGAACAATGGAACCGCATTTTCCACCGCCATTGGAGTCTTGGCCCTATGCGACGCCGAAAACCTCGCCCGCCACGCCGAAATCGGAACCGCTCTCACTCTGGAGGCGTTGCTGGGCTTTCGGGACGCATTCTTGCCTCAAGTTCAAAAAGTCCGCCGCCATTCCGGCCAAATAGAGACCGCCCAACGTATCTTGAAATTCATCCAGGGGAGCGTTCTGGCAGACGGCGCGGCCAACGAAGACCCCCGCCACGTCCCTCCGCAAGATGGCTATTCCATCCGCGTCGCCCCCCAGGTGATCGGAGCCGTATGGGACGCCCTGAAGTTCATCCGTCAAACCCTGGAAAACGAGATCAACGCCGTCACCGACAATCCATTGATCTTTGACCTGGATGACGGCCATCCCTTCCACCTGCCCCGTGATTACAAAGCCGTCTCCGGGGGAAATTTCCACGGCGCGCCTTTGGCCTATGCGATGGACTTTCTGGGAATCGTCATAACCGATCTGGGAAGCTTGAGCGAGCGACGCACCTTCCGTCTCACCGATCCCAATCTCAACAACGGCCTTCCGGCGATGCTGGTTCAAGAGGATAAACCCGGCATGACCAGCGGAGTGATGATGGCCCAATATCTCGCCGCCAGTCTGGTATCGGACTGCAAGACCCTGGCTCACCCGGACAGCGTCGACTCCATCCCCACTTCGGCCAATCAGGAAGACCACGTCAGCATGAGCATGAACGCAGCCCGCCACGCG
Source organism: uncultured Anaerolineales bacterium (assembly GCA_965370435.1). GTDB lineage: Bacteria > Chloroflexota > Anaerolineae > Anaerolineales > UBA11579 > CBDUUP01. The sequence goes on from CBDUUP010000084.1 coordinate 4,368, forward strand.
CGCCAAATCGTGAAGAACATTGAAACCGTCGTAGCCATCGAATTGTTCTCCGCATCCCTCGGGCTTCACTTGAGGATCAACGCGCTCCAACACCTGGTTGATGATCCTGCCTTCAAACCAGAGGATATAAACACCGAAGAGCGAAGCAGAGTCGATGAATGTGTTCTTTATTTGAGGGAAAAGGGATTAGCGATAGAAACGGGCGGGGGAAGTAAGGTGGCTCTGGACTTGATCCACCAGCAACTCTTTCAGGGAAATCAGGGACTTCCCATGATTGGCCCAAGCGCAACCTCCGAGGACCGGTATTTACGCCCCTATGTAATCCGGATGCTAGAGTTACTGCATGGCGGGACAATAGTAGACCAAGTTTACCAGGCCTGCGGCATAACTCATCCACCTCTGTAGGGACGACCCGGCGGCTCGCCTGGCGCACCCAAATCCTGTCATTCCGAGGAGGGTAGCTTTACCGCCCGACGAGGAATCTCTGTAACCATCCTGCCTATCGTCCAGACGTAGGTTGATGCGAGATCATAAAAACCCCAAGGGTCTCCCAGACCCTTGGGGTTTGGGCTATAAACAACCAAAGCCCCCATAGAGGCGACCCAACTTGTCGCCCGCCCTACCCAAATCCTGTCATTTCGAGCGCACCACAACGACAAAAACACTGTTCCATTGAAAAAGAAACACCCCCTCTCCCGTAGGGGCGGACCGAGTCCGCCCCGGCGCGCCAACCCACATAACCTTACCCAGAAACCCTGAAGTTTCTTAAGAAAAACCAAAAACTTTGTGCCTTTGTGTCTTAGTGTTAAAATCTATAAGAACTGCTTGTTGGCGTGTCGTATGACCCCTCTATCCCTCTAATGCAGCAGCGATCTTTTGATTGACCATCACGCCGGTCAAGAATTTCTGCTTATCTTTTTTACCGCTGATACGCTCAGCCTGATCTTGCATCTCCTGATAGGCCTTTTCCAAGAATTCATCAGCCTGGTCATTATTGAGCGCTTTGAGCACGTAATAATGGTTGAGGTAAATCTGCTGCTCCTCTTCCACATCTTTTTGTTGGGCCAATTTTTCCAGGGCTTTTTCTGAGGCCTCCAAGGCTTCATCCAGGCGACCCAAGCCCATCCTGGCTTGTCCTAAAAACGAGAGACTTTCAACGATTTCGGCATTCAACACCAATTCGGTGTTGATATCGGAAGCCTGCTGGAAATACCGTTCGGCTTCTTCGAATTGCTCGCGGTTGAGGGAGAGCAATCCCAAGCCATACAGACAATAACTCACGCCTCTCTTATTTTTGATCGTCTCCTGCCATAATTTCAAGGCGGCTTCTAATTCGACCGCGGCTTTGTCATCCTCCCCTAGAAAGAGAGCGACCATCCCGATATAGAACCTGGCAAACCCCTGCCCCGGCAGGTCGTTCATCTTAGCTTTCAATTTCAGCGACCGGTTGAATAATTTCAGGCTGGCCGCATAGTCGCCCAACCGCATGGCGACCCGGCCTAGATTAGTGAGGTGGATGCCTTCTTGGAATTCATCCTTACGCTCCTTTGCCATATCTAGGGCATATTGGTGATGCTTTTTGGCTTGATCGTAGTTGGCGCGCTTCAAATCTATCATGCCCAGGTACATCACGCTCCAGCCCTCGCTGGCCTGGTCCTCGAGCTTACGCAAGATCTCCACCGACTCGGACAACCAAATCTCACCCTGCTGGTAATCCCCCATCTCATAAGCCATCACGCCCAGAGTGTACAAAGCGGATGCCTGTCCAGCCTGATCTTCACTTTGCCTCTTGATCTCTAAAAGTTTGCCATAATGAGAAAGGGCTGTTTTGAGAGCGTAATCATTGCGCGCTTTTTTACCGGCTATCTCCAGATATTTCGCGGCCCGTTCTCGATCGTCGCTCAAGCCAAAATGATAGGCCAACATCTCACTTTCTTGGGCCAACAACTCTTCGACGATGTCGGGGTCGGCGTCCTCGCCTTGCCGGGCGGCGATCTGGTCGTAAAACCACTTTTCCAAGAGCAATCCGATGCTATAGTGCAATTCATGCCTGCTCTGCACCAGAAGATTATCGTAGGCCACTTCCTGCACCATCGCGTCAGGGAAGAAGTAGACCGATTCAGCGATGCCGGGATCGGGTTTAATTAATTCGTTGTGTTCAAGCTGCCCCAACCAACCGGATAGATCAGCATCCGTTTTTGCCAGGCTGCCCAGCAGCTTCATCTGGAAACGCCTGCCAATGACGGAAGCCTTCTGCAAGGCCTGCCGGGCGTCTTCGGTCAGCCGGTCTATGCGGGCAATGATTGCCCCTTGCAAAGTATCGGGGACCGAGATCGCTTCAATCTTGTCGGTCACAACCCAGTTATTCTCTAGCTCCTCATCCGGGATCACCGCGCCGCTATCCATCAGTGAGCGAACCACCTCTTCAAGATAGAAGGGGTTTCCGGTGGTTTTATCCAAGATGTCTTTCAAAGTCTGTGGGGAGAAAATCGCGCCAGGCAGCAGAGTCTCCAAAAGCGTTTGTGCGCTTTGGTCATCCAGAGGTTCAATGGGGATCTCTGCATACCGGTGGTGATACTTGCTGGCAGCTTCGTCACGCAAATGCCAGCAGCCTTTGTCGCGTCTAGGGCGGAAACTAAAAATGAACATCACCGGCGATTGATTGGCGATGGACAATAGATCCTCAAAAAGAGCCAGCGAGGCTTCGTCGGCATAATGCAAGTCATCTAGGACAATTACGCTAGGAACTCCTTGAGCATAGGTCTTGAAGAATTCACGCGCAGCCCAGAATATTTGTTTTTGCCTCACTTTAGGATCAAGATCATTCACCAGCGCTTCCCACTCGCCTTCCAATTCAAGGTTGAGCAAATAAGCCAAGAAGGGTATCGCCTCTCTAGCCGTCTCTTTGCCCATCAAGTCCTCGCCTTTTTCCCAGAGGGTGAAGAGAACGTCATTTTGATTGGCGTCTGGCGGCAAGTCGAGATCTTCGTATATAAACTGGGCCGCTAACCAGTAGCTCACTTGCTCGCTGAATGAGACCGCATTCCCCTCCAGCCATTTAACTTCCCGGTCTTCTCCCTCCAGAAGCCAGTTTTTTAGTTCATCCTTGAAGCGGGTCTTGCCCAGGCCGCTCTCTCCGATAACGGTGATTATGCGGCCTCGGCCAGCCAATAGCTCACGAGTATAATTTCGGATCGCTTCTACTTGGTCTTCTCGGCCAACCAGGGGCGTGCCGCCAGTTCCCAGTCCCCGGGTGCGTCCAATCTCTCGGCGGCGTTTTATCGCCTTGAAGGTGGGAATTAAAATCTCCTTCCCCTTCACCTTGAGTTCGCCCTGGTCTTCCATCTCAAAGAAAGCGGCGACCCGGTCATGGGTGCGTTTGCTGACGAAAATCTCTTGCCATCCCGCGCTCGACATCAAGCGGGCGGCCATGTTGATGTCGTCGCCCATCAAAGTGTATTCCTGGCGCAGATTCGGCGCCCCGGCATTCCCGGCAAATAAGGTTCCGGTGTTTATGCCGATGCGTTGGCGGAAACGATAGATGCCCGCCGGTGTTTGCAGGGCGGAAAAATGTTCTTGAACCGCGTCCTGCATCTCCAATGCAGTCTGGACTGCCCGCCGAGGGTCGTCTTCATGAGCGCGCGGCGCGCCGAAAAAGATCACCAGACGATCCCCCACCGAATATTGATCCATCCGCGCCAGCGTACCCTCATAGTGCTCGACCACTTCCGCCATGTGAACAAAGTAATTGTTGAGCTGGTTGGTCACCAGTTCGGGGCGCGTCTCCCCCATATCTTCGATGAGGTCGCTGATACCGACGTAATTGGCAAACATCACCGTAACCGGGCGGTTTTCAGGAGTCAGGCGAGGGTTGCCTGGATTGTTGACGATCCGCTTGGTCAATTCCGGGGAAAGGTACGGCGTCAAACGATCAAGCCGGTCAACCAGATAAGTTATCTGCGCAACGGTCTCGCCTTCCGGTGGCTCATTCAGCGCAAATCTGCTGGAGGTGTCCGCCTGAGGGGAGATGTCTTTCACCCGGAAGAAGTCATCGTTGATTTTTTCAGTCTTGGCTTGGCCGTTGAGTAAATCAAGGGCATCTTTGGAAATTACAACGTCCCCTGGCTCTGCGTGTCCCTCAGCTTGTTCAGCCCGATTCACGGTATGCCCTGTAGTGACGTAGGCCATTGTCCCGTAATGATTTTTTTTCGGAGCCGGTTTCGTGCCGATATGGGCGGCAAAGTATGGGCCAGATGAAATGCCGCATTTTATTCGCAACGCCCTCATTTCACCGGCGGCTTCGATCTCGCCGTATTTCTCCATGCTCATCTGCATCGCCAGGGCTGCCTGAGTCGCCTTTAACGCCATTGCAGCCATTTCCTCATCCGAGTCAGCGGGGAATAACCCCAGCAAAGCGTCTCCCCCAAACTTCAAAAGGGTGCCTCCGTGGTCGAATAGGATGGTGACCATATCATAGAATAGTTCATTGATGATCTCCGCGATCCGTTCTGCGCCCACCTGGCCGAGTTTCTTCAATTGCTCCGAAAGGGGAGTGAAGCCGGATACATCCCCAAACAAAAACACGCCTCTATACATTCCTCCGGCAGGAACACCGGCCGGTTGAGGCGCTACCACTACCGGACGAGGGAGATAAGTTTTAGCGGTCTCCAGCAGGGAGCCGAGGTGCTCACCCACCTCTTTAAGTTGGCCCTCATTGGGCCGCCGCTCGAGGGGTTCATAGAGAGCTTCAGGTAAATATCGCCCCAAGGATGGCAGCATGTCTCCCACAGGTCGGGCGGGCGGGAGCTGATCCAATGGCCTGGTTTCTAGATATGCCCTAGGAGCGTCTTGATCTATCGACGCCAAATCTGTTTCTGGCGCAGCTATTGCATTAGCAATCCGGCTGCCTTCACTGGCGTCATCCATCTGAGAGGATGCTTGAGAAGGAGAGATCACAACCGCTCCACAATTGAAACAATAGCGAGCGTCAATAGGCAGCAAGGTATGGCATGCCGTGCAGACAATGCCATTGACCAATGAATAACCACAGCCGAAACAAAATCGAGCTTGATTAGGATTGGTCGTCTGGCATCGGGGGCATTGCATGACAAGCTCCTATCTAAGTCGTGAGTATCAGAATTCTGATCCCAAGCATTATATGAGCATTTTTACCCCAATTCGTTCAAGATGATTAATCATCAGAACCCCGGAGCTTCAACCAAACCCCCACCACGGCAATGATAAATCCAATAAATCCCCCCACCCACTGAACCCAACCAACGCCTCCGCCATCCCCTAGGCCGGTAATGTCCGCCGTAAGGAAAACGACACACATAATCACTCCAAAGACAATCAGCCCGATATTTATCGTTTTGTTTGACATGATTCACTCCATTCAAGTGTGGTTTTTCTTTTTTTACAGTTTCCTCTTAATCAACATAATTATCACACAGAATTATCCTAAGTCAAGCAGGGTTGATTATTATATGGGAAGCTTACCAACACTATTAAGATTCCTGCCCAACACCCGTCTATCGAGTTTTCTCAACCGCCACAGGGTTGCGCAACGTGCCAATCCCCTCCACAGTGCATTCCACCACATCGCCCGGCTCCAGGGTAGCAACCCCCGCCGGTGTCCCTGTTAGGATCAAATCGCCCGGCTCCAAGGTCATAACCGAGGAAGCAAAAGCGATCAACTGCTCCACAGTGAAAACCATATCCCTGGTAGAAGCCATTTGCCGCATCTCCCCATTCACGTGGCAGGTCACCAGTGTGTCGGCGGAATCGAATTCAGTCTCTATCCACGGGCCGACCGGACAGAAGGTATCAAAGCCTTTGGCACGGGTCCATTGTCCATCCCGGCGCTGCAAGTCGCGGGCGGTCACATCATTAGCGACCGTATACCCCAGCACATAGTCATGCGCCTCCTCCGCCACAATCCAGCGCCCAGTTTTGCGGATCACCACAACCAACTCTGCCTCATGCTCCACCTGTTGAGATTGAGGAGGCAGCAGTATTTCTTCACCGGGGCCAATCAAAGATGAGGGCGGCTTCAAAAAGAGCAAAGGAACCTCAGGGACTTCGGCGTCGTGTTCGGCGGCGTGTTCGGCGTAGTTGCGCCCCACACAAAGGATTTTCCCCGGCTGGATGGGCGGCAGCAAACGAACATCTTCAATTGGGATGTAGGTTTCGGCGCGGCGGAACTCCCCAAAAGGAGAACCCTCTACAGGCCCGACCATATCGTCCAATGTCCAGCCAAACCTGGGAGCTTCGTCTTTATACTGATAGCGGATAAATCGCATAATCCAACGCCGCCCCTAAGATTCCTCGCCTTGAATCCGGCCAGATATTCTTTCAATAGCGTCCTGATTGCCCACAAACCGGTCATTGAGATGCCGGCGCAGCGTCTGGGCCAGCGCATAGACGATAACATCCATCAGGATAATGCCAAGTTCTACCGAGGCTTGCGCTTGAGCGGCCAGGACAATGCCGGCTGACCGGGCTGAGGGCAATGAGGCCGCTCCAACAATAGCGGCGGTGGAGACGTTTTTAGCCTTGGCTTCGGCCAGAGCGCGGGCGATAAAAGGAGTTTCGCCAACCGCTTCGACTGCAATCACCAAATCTTCCATCCCGGCCAGGTTGACCGCCCTGGACAATCCCGACGCGCCCGGCTGGGCCACCGACACGTTGAACCCTCCTTGCTCCAGAACCCGCGCCAAACTGAACCCCGCGCTCCGAACCAATCCCTCCGCCAATATCACGATCCGTCCGGCCTTCTCGATCCTTTCGACCAACTGGGCCACTGGGCCGGAGTCCAGCAGCTTGCGGGCTTGCTGCATGGCCTTGTCAAGGTCGTCGAAGGCTAAATTCACCATGCCAGGGACCGAATCTGGAACCTCTGCCTCCTGGGGTTGAAGTAAAAGGTCTCGTCTCACTCGCTGCCGAATTTCGCGCTGCATTTCAGGGAAACCAGAGTACCCCAGTGTCTGGGCAAAGCGTACCACCGTAGCCGCATCCACATCAACCGCATGAGCAAGTTCGGTGGCCGTCATCAAGGCGGTCTCTATATACGAATCAAGCATAAAATCCGCGAGCCGGGTGAAGCTCTTGGACATCTTGGGGTAAAAGTCTCTTATGATCGTTTGGTAGGACATTCCGTTCCTGATGCAATACAAATTGACTTCTTAGACTATATAGCAAATCTAGTTTAGCATAAACCATAATGGCGCGCAAACCAAAGCGTAGACGAATTTCTCCATCTTGACGCCCGCGAACTGAGGTATAATTTCCCCCGCGGGCGGATAGCTCAGTTGGTTAGAGCGCTTCTCTTACACAGAAGAGGTCGCAGGTTCGAGTCCTGTTCCGCCCACTACAAAAAACAGGCCGCTGGCCTGTTTTTTGTTTAAGAGATTGTCGCATTGCTCGATTCTCTACACGTTTTCAATATTTGGTATATTATCAGGTAGAGGTAGTATAATGTGTTCAGAACTTAATTGTGTTTGACCAGAGACTGGCGAACGGCAAAATGAATATTATCGAAACCCAAAATTTAACCAAAATTTACAAAAACAAGCATATCGCCCTAAATGGTATAAACCTCACCGTCCCTCAGGGAAGTGTTTATGGTTTAGTTGGGCCTAATGGCGCGGGGAAGACGACAACAATCAGGTTGCTGCTGGGATTACAGAACCCAACAGCGGGCAGTGTTAAGGTCTTAGGAGAAAAAATGGGGCCTAACGCTTTTCATCTCCGCCGCCGCATAGGTTTTTTGCCAACCAATCCCAAATTTCCTGAGGATATGAATCCAATCCTCTATCTGGACTTTGTCGGTAAGCTCTTTGGGTTACCTTCAGAGATTCGCAGACCGCGGCTTGCTGGCTTGCTGAGAGCCATGGATCTGCTTTCTGCATCCTCCCAAAAAATCAAAGGCTTCTCTACGGGTATGGTCACCCGCCTGGGAATAGCAGCCTCCCTGATGAATGACCCCGACCTCTTAATTTGGGATGAGCCAGCGGCTGGTTTGGATCCTGAAGGGCGCAGACATACTATTGAATTAATCAAGGAGTTGGGGCAAACCAAGACAATTGTTGTTTCATCCCACAACCTGAGCGACATTAAAAAAGTTTGCGATCATTTAGGTATTATCAGTGAGGGTAAACTGATTTTTAGTGGGCCGGTACAGGATTTGAATCAACTCACACCTTCTACAACTATTGAGTTGGAGTTGGATGGAGATATGGATGGATTATGCGACCTCCTGTCCGCACACCTGGATGAGGGGCAATGGGAGTGTAGTTCCACAGTTTTGAGACTCTATTTTGATGAGCCGGATACTGTGCCTGCCGAATTGGCGCGTGTGCTCCAAATGATTGTAGAAACAGAAATACGGTTGGTTGCTGTCAATTCACTGCACGACGAAATGGTCGATATTTTTATTCGCTTACTCAAAGAGGAGAGATCTCATGGCTTTTCCCGCATTTTCCGGAATGGCTCAGAGAACAATGTCATATCTGGCGATTCTTGAAGCTGATTTGAAAAGCATGGGGCGTTCGTGGGTCGTTCGCATTTGGGTGGCGCTGATGGCAATTTTCGCGCTATTGTCAACCGCAGGCCCCCTCGTAGGGTCCGCTGCTGAAGTCGTTGCTGGCCAGTTAGCAACCTTTCCGTTAATCTGGAGCACATTTGTCATCATCATCAGCGGTGGGGCTGTCTCGTCAGAAGCTGGTGTGGTGGCTGACAGTGTTCTCAGTAAATCCGTTACCCGTCATGGGTACATTCTGGCAAAATTATCTTCGCGGTTAATTACCGTGATTGGGCCGTACCTCATTATCGTTCTTCTCCCAGCCTACATTATCTCGCGTAATCCTGAACATGATCTAACCATTGATGGGGTGGCCTGGGCTGTCCTACTGATTGGTATCATTCTGGTTTTCCTTACAAATTTAGCGGTAACTTTCAGCGCTCTCTTTAACCGTACATTGGTGGCGGTAGTGGTTGTGTGGCTGGTGTGGTACGGGGCAGGTACGCTTGTTACTCTGTTGGAAAGCGAATATCTCTCCCCGATTATTATTGTCGAAAATCTACCATCTTTGCTTCAGGGGGATTATGAACTGAAAGACCAGTGGCGCATTTTGGCTGGATATGGCATTCCTTCTATTGTAGCTGCGCTGGTGGCGGTGGCGCACTTTACCCGCAAGGATTTGTAATTTCAGTAATAGAAACAGGAGGATAAAACCGTGATTCCGCGTTGTGATGACATCGCAAAGGTCGCAGGTTCAAGCCCTGTTCCGCCCACCTCATCAACCCCTGACTATAAAGGGGCTTTTGTTATCAATTTTT
>CBDUUP010000085.1:0-13599 GCA_965370435.1 uncultured Anaerolineales bacterium
ACCAGAAAATATATGAAGAAGTAACTATATTCTCGTCATGTGGAAATATATCGCATACTGCCTGATTTGATGCTGCATCCAATCCTAACATACCTGTTTTTCCCACGGTTGCTCCATACAAAGCAACAACCAGCGTGCCTTTGGGGAACATCTTGGCTGAAGAATTTTCTAATCCTTCTTCTGTAATGGCCTCTTCTACTTTTTCTATTAGTCCATCGTTCAACTCTCCAGATTTTACCCAGGGAATTTCACCCTCAAAATAAGTCGAGTTACTGCGAAGTGGTGTTCCACCCGAAGTCGTTTTAGCAATATCGCCCAATAGATGCATAGGTATATTGTTTTTTATAAGCGTAGAAAAGATAAGACGCATTGCCGCGATTAGAGTGGCATTTTCTAGGTACCTTACTTGAGCAGCCGTTAATTTTGTCATGTTTACTCTTGATAAAGTGTTTTCCTAATCTCTCCTATAATTTCCAGAATTTGTTGTTCCTTCTCTATAATATCCTCTACCAACTCCTCCGGCGGCAGATGTACAAATTCATCGCCCGTGTTGGGGTTCTTGATGTCCAGGTTCACTGAGAGCACTTTGCCCCCCTCTTCGTATTGCAGCACGTCCTCGGCCAAGACCTTCCAGGCGTGCTCGTTCTCCTCCCGGTCATCCCACCAGTCCCGCAGGGGCTGGAATTCCTCGAAGCGCAGGGGCTTGGTCTTGGTGTAGTTCTTGCGGCCCTCCGGCAGGGGGTGTTCGTAATACCAGATGGTCTGGGTGGGGCCGCTGCGGTCGAAGAAGAGCAGGTTGGTGGGGATGGAGGTGTAGGGGGCGAAGACGCCGTTGGGCAGACGGACGATGGTGTGCAGGTTAAACTTGGTCAGCAACTGCGCCTTGATGCGGGCCGACACGCCGTCCCCGAAGAGGGTGCCGTTGGGGACCACCATCCCGCAGCGCCCACCCGGCTTGAGCGACCGCATGAGGAACTGCAAGAAGAGCAGGGTCGTCTCGCTGGCGCGGGTGGCCTCCGGGAAGTTGAGCTGGATGCCAGTCTCCTCCTCCCCGCCGAAGGGCGGGTTGGTCATAATGACCTCCACCCGGTCCTTCTCGCCGATCTCCTTGAGAGGGTTCTTGAGGGCGTTGTCCCGGCGGACGTTGGGCGTCTCGATGCCGTGCAGCAGCAGGTTCATGGTGCCCAGCAGGTAGGGCAGGGGCTTCTTCTCCACGCCGTAGAGGGTGTCGTTTTGTAGGGTGCGCTGGTCGGCGGCGGTCTTTTGCTGCTCTTTGAGATATTCGTAAGCCTCCACCAGGAAGCCGCCCGTCCCACAGGCCGGGTCGAGCACCTTCTCGCCCAATTGGGGGGCCACCCGGTCCACGATCAGCTTGACCACCGGGCGGGGGGTGTAGAACTCCCCCGAGTCGCCCGCCGCGTCGCGCATCTCTTTGAGCATGGATTCGTACAGGTGGGAGAGGGTGAAGATCTCATCCTGGGATTGGAAGTTGACGCCGTTCACCAGGTTGACGACGTCCCGCAGCAAGTAGCCGGAGAGCATCCGGTTGTAGGTTTCCCGGAACAGGGAGGCGATGACCAATTTCTCATCGCTGCCGGTCAGTCCGCGCAGTTCGAGCAGCAGGTGATTGTTGACGAAGTTGACGAAATCCTCTCCGGTGGCGCCCTTGTCGGGGTCGGCGGCCCAGTCCCGCCAGCGGAATGAGGCGGGGATAACGGGGCGGTAGGCGCTCCCATCCAGTTCGGCTAACGATTCACGGCGTATTTCCAGGTCATCGTAGCATTTCAAGAACAAAATCCAAGAGAGTTGGGGCAGGCGATCCAGGTCGCCGCTGAGTCCGGCGTCCTTGCGCATGATGTCGCGGGCCGATTTGATGATGGAGGAAAGCTGCTGAACGTTGTTTTTGTCTGTCATTCGTGGGGTTTGACCTCTTTGTCAAAGAATTCCTTATATTCGGCGCGTCTCTGTAAAATCAACTCGCGTTTTTGGGCGACCAATTGCTCTGGGGTTTTCCCCTCTACGTCATATTTCGTGCGGTTATGAGCTTCGTTACAAAATCGGCAAGCGGCAACGATGTACTCTGGGTTGTCGCGCTCAGGATGGCCTTTGGGAAGTAAATGATCCCATGAGAAATACAACCAGTTCGGCCACTGGGTTCCATCCAAGCCGCAGTATTGGCACTTGAAACCATCGCGTTTTAGGGTTGGATGGGCGTAGCCTCTCAGCGCGTCGGTAAACTTAGCCATTGGCAGCTTCCTCCTCGTATAAAAGAATTTGCATATGCTCAACCGCTGCGCGCATCTGCTCTGGGCCGCCGAATATTTCCGTGATCTCCAGGGGGGTTCCGCGCTGGCTGAAAGGCGGCACCTTCAACACCGCGCTCAGGTCGCTGAGCTGGGCGATGCCGAAATCGGCGTATTTATCCAGGAGTTGGTTCAAGATTTCCCGCGCCGCCGGGGTATAGGTGTTGAAGAAGTTGGGCTTCTCCTGGCGCAGCTTGGCAGCCCGCTCGCGGCGGGTGACCAGGGGCGCGTTGTAGGCGACATTCAGCAGCAAGTCGAGGGCGTCGGCCTCCTGTTGGTGGGTGACCTGGGCCAGGTGATCGGGGTCAATCCCGCGAGCCCGGAGTTGGGCCATAATCTCCTTACGCTGTTCGGGTAGGGGCCAAAGCTGGCGCAGGTGTTCGGCATTGGGGGAGATCCGGCGGACGTGCTCGGCGACGTAATCGGTGAACTGGACGGTGCGTAAAATATTATCTTCGGGGTCAAGCTCAAAGGCTTGTTCCCCCACGATGTAGACGGTCACACCGTCGTCCAGATAGAATTTTCGGGGCATCATCCCAATCCGGCGGTCGGGGTCATCGGGCAGGGGGTATTCTTCCGGCGGGGAATCGGGTTCCAGAGTGCCTTCCTCGCTGTCTTGAGTGTCGATCTCTTGGCCTTGCTCGTCAATGGTAGTCTCAGTCACCCGCACCGGGTCGCCATCAAAAGCGGGGTCGTAGAAAAGCCGGGTCGCGCCGGTGTAATCAATGATGGTGAACCAGAATTTATCGTGCTCGGCGCTTACCCGCGTGCCCCGCCCGATGATCTGTTTGAAGTCGGTCATCGAACCGATGGCTCGGAAGAGAACGATGTTACGGCAGGTGGGTGCATCAATTCCGGTGGTCAGCATTTGGGAGGAGGTGAGGATAACGGGGGTTTCGATTTCCGGGTCGGTGAAGTTATACAGGTGCATGCGCCCAGTCTTCCCTTCATCTGAGACCACCCGAGCTACGTAATCGGGATGTCGCTTTACGAGTTCAGGATTGAGCCGGGCCAACGCGCTGCGCATGTCCAGGGCGTGCTCCTGGTCAACGCAGAATACGATGGTTTTTCCGTATGGGTCGGTGGATTGCAGGTAGTCGGTCAGGTGTTGGGCGACGGCTTCCGTGCGGGTGAGCAGCGAGATCGTTCGTTCAAAGTCTTTGGTTCCGTACAGCCCATCGGGGATTTCCCGACCGAAACGATCCAGGATTCCGGGGTCTATTTCCAGCCCGTGGGCGTCTACATTCATGTTCACCCGGTTGACGCGGTAAGGAGCCAGGAAACCATCCTCAATGCCTTCTTTGAGACTGTATTCGTAAATTGGGTCCCCGAAGTATTGGTAGGTGTCAACGTTATCATTGCGCAGCGGGGTAGCCGTCATCCCAATTTGCTGGGCGGGGGAGAAATATTCCAGGATCTTACGCCAACTGCCTTCGGGGCGAGCGCTGCCGCGGTGGCACTCGTCCACAATGATCAGGTCGAAGAAATCCGGCGGATATTGCTCATATAAGTTTGGCCCCTCGCCGGGTGTATCTAGGGCCTGGTATAAGGCAAAGTAAACTTCTCGGCTCTTGACCGCCTTGCGCTGAATCCTGTGCAGGGCCTGTTCCATGGGAGAAAAGGTGCGGGTTTTAGCCTGCCTAATCAACACGTTTCGGTCGGCCAGGTACAAGATACGTTTCTTTCGCTTGACCTGCCACAATCGGTAGACGATCTGGAAAGCGACAAAGGTTTTCCCCGTGCCGGTCGCCATCGTAATCAAGATGCGTTCTTGACCACGGATAACGGCGTTCACAGTGCGGTTAATGGCTACCTGCTGGTAGTATCGAGGAGTTTTTCCGCCAACCTCCTCGTAATATGCGGTCAGCGCGTCGCTGGCGTCTTTTTCGTCGGTCAGCTCAAATTCGCCTCGTTGACGCGCCCAAAGTTCATCGGGCGATGGAAACTCGGTTAGGTCTCTCTCCTGCCCGGTGAGATAATCGTGCTCCACAATTCCTTTGCCATTGCTCGAATAGGCGAACTTCACGCCCAGCCTCTCTGCGTATTCCATGCTTTGCTGCAAGCCTTGGGCAGGGTGTTTGTAATCAGCTTTGGCTTCAACAACGGCAATAGGGATATTTTTTCGGATGTGGAGAATGTAATCGGGTATCAAGCGTTCTTTGCGGGTATGTTTTTGACCTAGCGGAACGATCCGCCCATCAGTGATACCCTGTTGTTCGGAAATAAAATCATCTTCCCATCCTGCATTATACAGTTTGGGAACGATATATTTTCTACAGGTGTCAGCTTCATTCGCCATAAAAATCCCAGTATTCCCAGATAACCTACTTACAAAGGGCATTCATAATAAGATTAAATTATTATACCTGAGTATTCATCCATGAAAAGGACGCAGCGCGCTGCGTCCTTTTCTGATTGTAGGTTGGTTGGGGAAATTGAAGTCTAAAAGAACTGCCGGATGATCATCAGCAGCCCGGCGACGATGAGGAGAGCAGGCCCGGCGAAATCCCAGGGGAGATCGAACATCAAGATCACGCCCACGCCGGTGACCACCAGTCCCCAGGCCAGAGAACCTGCCCGGAAGCCCCGACCGCGGCGCAAGGATCGGGTGAGCATCCCCAGGCCGGGCCAGACGATGAAGATCGCCCACCAGTTGAAGTCAAACTCGAAGAAGTTCTGCAAGACCAGGACGCCGCCCACGAGGATGAGGGCGATCCCCATGAACCAGGAGCCGCCCGTTCCCCATTCCATCGTCCAGTCTCCGTTGCTTTTCTCGCCTTTTTCGTCTTCGCTGAAGAAGGGGTCATCGAAGGGGTCTTCGTTCTCTTCTTCGGGGGTTCTATCATACTCGCTCATGACACATTCTCCTCATAGGGGTAGTTATCTAATAATGTGAGTATAGACTCGACTGGCGGATTGCGCAAGGCAAAAAGGTAGGCTATACTCTGGTTGGAGGCGTTGCTATGCTATTTCAATTTTTGTACCAACAAGGTACAGGACCAGAATTGGCGGATTATTTTGTGGTGGTTGTGTCCTTCCTGGTTTTATTTCTCGTGGCGGCGCCGTTCATTTTAATGGGGTTGCGGATCACGCCCGCTTATAAGCGATTGGTAGTCTTCCGGTTGGGAAGATTTATCGGGGTGAAAGGGCCGGGCGTCAAATTTATATTGCCCTTCATTGACAAGACCACGGCTGTGGACCTGCGGGAGCAAACCATCGCTATAAACGGAGAGACCTTCACCGGGCAGGATAAGGCTCAGTTTGTGGTGGACCTCACCGGGTATTACAAGATCGTAGACCCGGCCAAGAGTGTGCTGGAGGTCGCCAACCTGGAACAGGCCATGCAAAGCGCGGGGCGCACTTTCCTCCGGGGCTGGATCGGAGAGAAGGCCCGGGGGGATGTCCTCATGGGGCGGGAACAATTGGAGGATGATTTCCTCGCCAAGCTGCGGGAGGTCTCCGCACCCTGGGGGGTCGAGGCGCTGCGGGTGGAGGTGGGGGCGTTGAGGGAGGCATAAAAGTATCTGAGTTAATTCTTGTCTATATGTTGAAGATGTATTATACTTCCAAGAAGTGAGGTCAACAATAAGGCTGGCATCGGGACTCACATCTATCCAACTTGGATGGCAAATTTTTCCATTAGAGACAGCAACCTGAAATAGTTGAGCCGTCTTGTGTGTCTATTGCCTGAAGAGTAGAAAAAGAAGCGAGGAGGAACCGATGGGCAACCTATTATATGCAAGGTCGAAAATCAGGCTGGTGTTTAGCCTGCTGGCGTTGGCCGCGCTGGCGTGCCAGGGATTATCCAGGTCTGTATCTCCAACGGAAGAATCAGCGACATTCACGGTGGAACCATTGCCTACCCTCACCACAACTCCCACACTAACGCCCACCCTCACACCAACATTCCCCCCTGAATTTACCTACACCCTGACTCCGACAATCATAGACACTCCACTGGGTGGGGGACGGGGTCAGATCGCCTTTGTCTCTGACCGCGATGGCAATGCGGAGATCTATGTGATGGATGCAGATGGGGAGAACCAGCGCCGATTAACCAACAATTCAGTAAATGATTACACCCCTTCCTGGTCGCCGGATGGCTCCCGTATAGCCTTTGCCTCTGACCGCGATGGCAACAGGAATGTCTATGTGATGGATGCGGATGGGGGGAACTCGCAGCGGTTGACTACCGATCCGGCAATTGATTGGCACCCCACCTGGTCGCCGGACGGCTCCCGCATTGCCTTTGCCTCTGACCGCGATGGCAATTATGACATCTACGTGATGGATTCCGATGGAGGTAACCAAATACGGTTGACCACTGATACGGGTTCTGATTATGTTCCTGCATGGTCGCCGGACGGTGACCGCATTGCCTTTCGATCCGATCGCGATGGCAATTTTGAGATCTACGTGATGGATACTAATGGGGGGAACCAACAGCGTCTGACCTATGATTCAGCATTTGATGGAGGAGTATCCTGGTCACCGGACGGTTCCCGTATGATCTTTGTCTCCGACCGCGATGGCAATTTTGACATCTACATGATGGATGCCGATGGAGGGAATGTTCAGCGTTTGACGACTGGCTTATTCGTTATCCGCGGCGCGGCTTGGTCTCCGGATGGCTCTCGTATCACCTTCCCCTCGGAACGCGATGGCAACCAGGAGATCTATGTGATGAATGTGGATGGAGGAGAATTACAGCGTTTGACTCGTAATGAGGCGCGTGATTGGAGCCCCGACTGGCGGCCGTAAGGGGCGAGGGTGGCACGGTTTGCATCTAGGGTATTACCTAGGGCAACCTCGCACCGTAAGCGAGTTTCCACGGTCAGGATTGGACAGATAGTTTGGGAGAGGGAGTGATTTACAGTTACCTATCCCGCCATTTCAACAGCGTATCCAGCACGATCAAATTGGTCTCGAACTCGGTGTCCCAGTGGGTGGCGAGTTCCAGGTCGAGGGCCGGGGACCCGGCATAGGCGGCGTAGTCCACCAGGGTGCCGGTCATCCGGCAGCCCAGGGTCACCGCGGGGTAAGGGTAGCCGCTGGCCGCCGAGATAGCCCGGGCCAGGCGCACGGAGGCGGGGTCGGCGGGTTCTCCGGCGGGGTAGAGGCCCGGCGCGGCGCTGTGATAGCTGATGAGGGCGGAAATGTTATGGGCAAGCAGGAAAGAGGCCAGGGCGCGGCTCTCCGGCTCGGAGAAGGGGTAGGCTCCGGCGGAGATGGGGGAGAAATCCCAGCACCCGGAGCGAGGCCATTCGGAATCCCAATCAATGGAAAAATTGCGGTTGAGGTCCACGCCGTTGCCATTGGCCCGGCCTTCGTAGGTCTTGGGGAAGGCGGCGCCGTCCGGGTTGAAGGCCCGCAGGATGTAGAGGGTGACGTTGGCGGGGATCAGCTCGGGGTGGGCGGCCAGGTGGGTGAGGAGTTCGTCGGCCAGGTGGATGGTGTTGACCTCGTAGCCGCCGTGGATGCCGAAGATCATCATCCGCTCCACCGGGCCGACGCCAAAAGTATAGACCTCCAGGGAGCGTCCCTGGACGGTGAGGCCGATGACGGCGGGGGTGGGGACGCCGTCCAGGGTGGGCAGCACCGGGTAAGGAGAGGGAGTGAGGGTGGGGGTGGAGGGTTGGTTGGTGATGAGGCCGCGGGTTGGGCCTTGCGGAGAGGGTGTGAAAGTGATAGTGGAAGTAGGAATGAGGGCGTGGGTTGGCAGGGCGGTGGGCTGGCGGGTAGGGGGCTGGCTGCCGCTGGGCGCGCTATTGCGGGGCGCGCTATTGCGGGGCGCGTTATTCGAAATGTAGGAGACTCCAAGGCCGATGATTAGCACCAGGATCCATAGGGCGGCGATCAGATAGAAGAGTGTGCGGCGGGAGAGGGTCATGATTACGGGCTAATGATAGCATGATTTATGGGGAGGGCGAAAGGCAGAGGGTACTAAAGAAAGCCCTCGCCCCTCAGAGAGGGGCGAGGGTTGGGCACGACTCATTTTACCCGTAGTTCGATGTTGTGAGCGTAGCTAGTGTCAGTGTGCTGTGATGTGGATGTTCTCCGATGAGATGCTGATGTCTGCGGGCTGCGTTGCTGTGGTGTGCGATGGATGAGTCGATGCCGACGAGAGAGGAGAGAAGCTATCCGCGCTTTGCAGCTCGGAGCTGCGCAGCGCGCGGATACTTAGGGGGAATTGCGGCCGTTTTCCTTGGATGAGCTTTTGCTCAAGCTCAGTATGCGTTCAATGAGCTTGGATGAAACGCCGCCGGCGGGTTTTTCTTTGGGTTGATCGGATTTCTTTGTCATGGTTGGTTCCTCTTATGTCGTTTACGTGATCTCATTATAGGTGAAAGATCATTGATTTTGCCTTTCATTTCGGTTAGCTTGCAGGATAGAAAGGTGGGGGTGGTTGGTCGGCTGGGGGCGATTCGTAGTATGATTGGGGATATTCTAAAGAGGAACATGGACACCCTCTCACGTCTGTATGGTATAGCGGAGTTATGAAACGGAACCTGACTTTACCGAAAAGAATTCTTGTTGACGTCCTTCTGTTGTTCGTCATCTTTTGTATGGTCGTCTGGTTGCGGGTTTTCTGGCCGGAAACGCCGACCGAGACGCCCGAAGTGGCAGCGGCGTCCTCCACGCCTTCGCCTGTGCCTGCGCCGATGAGCGTCCCCATCACGGCGGATAACGCCGCCCTGCTCGTCGAGTTGGCTGATATGGGGCGGGGCAAGTTGTTGGATATCGCCCTCAGTCCCGATGGAGAGACCCTGGCGGTGGCGGGCGGGAGGGGGATTTGGCTGTATGAACTGGAGAGCATGAACTTGCTCCGCCACTTTGAGACCGAGAGCGCCATCGCCCGCCTGGCTTGGTCGCCGGATGGGGAGCGGCTGGCCTCCGGAGGAGAAGATTTCTTCATCCGAATCTGGGATGTGGATAGCGGACGGGAATTGGCCGCCGGGGAAGGGCATACCGGGGAGGTGGCGGGGTTGGCCTGGTCGCCGGAGGGCGGGCTGCTGGCTTCCGGCAGTTGGGACGCCACGGTGCGGGTGTGGGATGCGGTCAGCGGGGTGGAACTGCGTTTTCTGAAAGGACATGACCATTTTGTGGGCAGTGTGGCCTGGTCGCCGGATGGGAGACAGCTAGCGGCGGCGGGGGACCCGGAGGGAAAGGTGCGAGTGTGGGACCTGACCCAGGATGTCCCTTCCCTTATGTTCGTGGCCGAGGGGAACTCTGGACCGGTGGGATTGGACCGCCTGGAAGGGCCTCGATTTGCGGTGGCCTGGTCGCCGGATGGCACGCTCCTGGCGGCGGGCAGCGGGGACCGGTCTATCCGGGTCTGGGGCCTGGAAAGTGGGGAGCAGTTGGCCGTGTTGACAGGGTATTCGAACGACCGGCCTAATATTGCCTTTTCGCCCGATGGCAAGCGGATGGCGGTGGCAGGAGACCCGGATGGCACGGTATGGATCTGGGATTGGGACTGGGACCTGACCGGCGGCGACCAACTCCTGGCTTTGAAGGGTCATATTGATACGGTTCGGCGGGTGATCTGGACGCCAGACGGGGAAGAGGTGGTCACCGCCGGTGAGGATGGGTTGGTTCGCCTCTGGGATGGGGAGAGCGGCGAACTGCTGGAGACGTTAGCCGGATATGATGATGAGATTACCGTAGTGTCTTGGGCGCCTGAAGGAGGAACCCTGGTCGTGGGAGGCGGGGATGGTTCGGTGTGGATGTGGGCGCCGTTAGATGGTCAGGAACCAGGGCTGTATTCGGGGTTCAGGTGGTTTACCGCTCCCGTTGATAAGGTGACCTGGTCGCCTGAAGGGCTCATTTTTGCCACCAGTGATAGGGAAGGTGGGGTGCAGGTCTGGAACCGGATGTATGTCTCTTCAATCTCCATGCTGGAGGGGCCTTGGAGTGGAGTGATTGATCTATATTGGACACCGGAGGATGAGAAATTGGCAGCCGGGGTTTGGCGGGAGGAGATGTACGTTTGGGACGCGGCCAGCGGGGAGGCGTTGGGTCTGCTGCCGGGACAC
This sequence comes from uncultured Anaerolineales bacterium, assembly GCA_965370435.1. Classification (GTDB taxonomy): domain Bacteria; phylum Chloroflexota; class Anaerolineae; order Anaerolineales; family UBA11579; genus CBDUUP01. The sequence goes on from CBDUUP010000085.1 coordinate 10,340, forward strand.
ACCGGCACGCTGACCTGCGCGGCCTGGTCGCCGGATGGGGGCCGGGTGGCGGCGGGGAACCTCACCGGGAACGTGCGCATATGGGATTGGGTTTCTGGGGAGTTGCTGCACTTCCTGGAGGGGGAATGGGGTGATGCGGTCAGCCTGGCGTGGTCGCCAGATGGACGGCGGCTGGCGGTGGGGTATTGGGGGGATACGGTGGGAATCTGGGGAGCCTTCAGCGGGGAGATCATCGAAATCCTGGCGGGGAACGGGAGGGAGGTGGATGGGTTGGCCTGGTCGCCGGATGGGCGTTTGCTGGCCGCCGGAGGGGAGGATGGCAGTGTGTATGTGTGGGAGGTTCTCAGGGGGGAGCTAGTGCACGAATTTGTCGCCCACGAAGGGCGGGTGACGAGCCTGAGTTGGTCGCCGGATGGAGCAACCCTGGCCTCCGGGGGCGCGGATGGGGTGGTACGGGTGTGGGGGGTGGGGGAGGAAGTTGAAGGATGAAGGAGGAAGGATGAAGACGAAAAAGGCTAGACTTCTAGGGGTGATGATTTTGCTGCTGTTGTTGGGCGCGTGCCGAGGTGAGACGCAGACCGAGCGGACGCCAACTGTGATGGAGATGGATACATCGGAGATTACTACAAACACCCCTCTTTCCGCGCAGGCGGCGACGAAAACCCAACGGGAATTGAATTTACAGGAGGCGTATTCGGCCGATTTGACGCAAAAGGCGGCCTACGTGGCGACCAGGAGGATGAGCGGGACGATGACGGCTTTGGTGCCGACGTTGTCGTCTACGCCCACCCCAACCATCACCCTCACGCCAACCCTCACGCCAACGTTAACGCCGTGGTCCACTGGGGAGGTGATTTCGACAGGGAATATCATGGCTGTGGAAACGATTGGGTATTTGGTTACTGAGGATAGAGCGCCGGTGACGGCCATCGCCTGGTCTCCAGATGGGAGCAAGTTTATCATGGGGGTTGGGGAGGAGATAGGAGAGCTTCAACTTGTAGAGGCTGAAACAAGGGAGCTGCTGCATTCCCCGGATACGCCTAAAGATCTCCCCATTGCTCGACTCTACTGGTCGCCAGATGGGAAACAAATCGCATCTTTTTTCCAAGAGGAACCGTATAACAATTATTTAGGGCTTTGGGAAGTAGTTGATGAGAGCTTGAATCTGAGGTTTGGAGATGTTTTTTTTATCTACCCTCTTGCTTCCGCCTTTGCCTGGTCTCCAGATGGAAATATTTGTGCAATAGTCTATATTGACGTACCGAGGAGTTATTTGTGGAAACGTGATGCGGAGACAATGTGGGAGGTTGGTGGTATTCTTCCTTGGTTTACTAGGGATAATAAGGTAATTAGTCTTGACTGGTCTCCCGATGGCTTACAGTTTGCGGCGGGAGTGGAGAGTGAGAACCGGTTTAACTATGTATCCGTCTTTGATATTGATATTGAAAATAGAGACCCAGTGTTGAATATTTATGTCGATGGGCCGCCGATGGTCTCTTGGTCGCCGGATAGTACTATGCTGGCAGTTTCTCAGCGTGGCACGAAATGGGTGTTCGTCATGGATGCGGTTACGGGGTCGATCATTGCAGGTATGGAAGGGCTGACCGATCAAATTGGGCTTTTGGACTGGTCGCCAGACGGCAAGCTGCTGGCGGCTGCGGATTCGAACTACGTTACCATCTGGGATGTCTCTAAGGGAGAGCGGATACGCTCGCTCACCGGACACTCAGATCGGCTGGAGGTCGAATGGTCATCGAATGGGAGGCTGCTGATATCAGGGAGTTATGATGGCACGGTCCGCATCTGGGGCATCCCGGAAGGATGAAGTAATGAAGGAGGAAGGATGAAGACGAAAAAGGCTAGACTTCTAGGGGTGATGATTTTGCTGCTGCTTCTCGGCGCTTGCCAGAGTGAGCCGCCGACCGAGCGGACGCCAACTGTGATGAAGATGAACACGCCTCTTCCCACAGAGACGGCGACACACACGCCTCTTCCCCCGGTGGAGGAAACGAGAACCCAACGGGCCATAAATATGGATGAGACCATATCCGCCAACCTGACCAAGAATCCGGGCCGTACGCTGACCGCTTTAGCGCCGACCTTGACCCCAACAATAACCTCAACTTTTACAGCTACATTCACACCCAGACCATTGGTGAACATAATGGTTGAGAACGTGGCGCAGATGGAGGAACTGCTGCGCATTGGGGACGGCCTTCCGGAAGATATTGCCCCCAACCCAAATGGGGAGATCCTGGCTGTGGCTACGAGTCTGGGGATTGAGCTTTATGATTTCGATCGGTTCGAACTCGTTAGCTTTCAATCCATTTATAGCGGGGGGGCGAAATATTTAGCCTGGTCGCCGGAGGGATCCCGCCTGGCCTCAGCCGATGGCTCGGGGTCCGCAATCAAGATTTGGGATCCGTCTACCTGGGAAGAGCTGTTGTCGGTTGGCATGGGCAAAGTTGATGGTATTGCCTGGTCTCCAGATGGGAAGTGGTTGTTGGCGTATAATCGTAATAGTGAACGATTGGTCATTTTGGATGTTACCAGCGGCGAAATTTCTGGCGAGGTATCTATTGAGTATCTAAAAAGCGCGGTCTGGTCGGCGGATAGTACCAAGATCGCTATTGGGGCCACTGTTTCGGGTTTTTACGCAGATGAGTGTAAGATTCACATATGGGATGTTTTTTCTAGGATGAAACCGTATGCATTTAGGGTTCCAGATGATATTGCCAAATGTGTTGTGACTTGGTCTCCTGATGGGGAGCGATTTGCGGTAGAGGGCTACAGTGTTTCAAAAATATTGGATGCTACCTATGGATTTGAATTGGCTTCTTTGAACGGCACCGGGGGAGGGAATGGAAATGGAAAATTCGTCTCTTGGTCCCCAGATGGGCGATGGTTGGCTACGGGGAGGTCTGGAGCTAGAGCGTTGTTGATATGGAACACTTCCACCTGGGAAGTTGAGGATACCCTAGCGGGGCATAACGAGAGACTGGTTCACCTGGCATGGTCCTCAGATAGTGAGCGGCTGGTATCGTTGGGAGATGATCTTACTGTGCGCATTTGGGATATTGTCAGCGGCGTTGAGATAAGGGCACTTGAAGGGTATTCGGGTCATGTGTCTTCAGCCGCCTTGTCACCCGATGGGACCAGAATAGCGGTTTCCACTTTTTCCCCTTATTACAGTTTGGGTCTGTTTGAAGCCCATCCAGGAGCGAGGTTGTTCTATATTCATACCGATTCGCATTTTGCTT
>CBDUUP010000086.1:0-13591 GCA_965370435.1 uncultured Anaerolineales bacterium
ACCCCAGCGCCAACCTCTCCCGTGGCATTGCCATCCTTCACCCCCACCATCACCCTCACGCCTACTCAGACGCTCACGCGCCGCCCTTCTGCCACACCCATTCCTTCCAATACCCCGTTCGTCATCATATCCGGGACAGCGGTCACAGTCACGCCTCTCACGCAAGTCTTTTATCCCTTTGTGCTGCAAGAGGGCAGCAACGTGGCGATCTCCGGGGAATCATTCAACCATGACTGCTCCTGGATGGGCGTTGCCGGACTGGCTTTGGATCTGAGCGGCGCTTCTCCGGGCTTCCTAATTATACAGGTGGGCGGCACCCTGAACGGGCAGACGGTCGAAATGACATCCTTCATCGGTGAAGCCACCGCTTACGGAGATTCGGGCTGGGAATTCAAGCTGGCGGACGGACCCATTGCTTCAACCCAAACCCTCTGGGTGCAGTTGATGGACCAGAACGGAGAATTCCCGCTGTCGGATAAAATCTTCTTCGACACCTTTAACCTGTGCGACCAGAATTTGATTTACATTATTTTCCAGCAAATCCAAGAATAGCGCCAGAAGGCCAAATAACCAACAGCCCCTCCGTGCGGAGGGGCTGTTTTCATAAACGGGAGTACGCCAAAAAGGAGTCGAGGCTTCAGCCGGTGGAATATCGTATCTTTATAGGCTGTCTTGCAAAACTTCTCCCAACGCATGACAGACCCGGTCCACCTGGCCCTCGGTCATCACGCCGGAGAAAGGCAGCGCCAGCCCGCGCTTTCCCAAGTCCTCGGTTACCGGGAAATCGCCCTCCCGGTAGCCAAAGCGTTCTTTCATATAAGGCTGCAAATGGATGGGGAGGAAATAGGGCCGCGTCGGGATCCCGCGGGCCTTCAAGGATTCGGAAGTCTGTTTGCGGTCAATCTCCGGGGCAAAGCGCACCACGTAAACAAACCAGCTCATGCGGGTGGTCTCCGGCATCACCTGGGGGGCTTCCACGCCGGGGAGTTCTACCAATCGCTCGGCGTACCAACCGGCCACTTTCTCCCGATTGGCGAGCAACTTTTCCATCCGCCCCATCTGTACGCGGCCCAACGCGGCGCTCATCTCATTCAGGCGGTAGTTGTAGCCCAGGTGGGTGTGCTGCAGCCAGGTATCGCCGGGAGAACGGCCCTGGTTGTGCAGCGCCCGCATATAGTCGGCTGCATCCTGGTCGTCGGTGATGATCATTCCGCCCTCTCCGGTGGTGATCTGCTTATTAGGGTAAAAGGCGAAAACGCCATAATCGCCCAGGGTTCCCGCCTGACGACCCTTATACTCTGCGCCCAGAGCCTCGCAAGAATCCTCGATAACGGTCAAGCTATGTTCCCTGGCCGCCGCCACGATCGGGTCCATATCGGCGGGCTGCCCGAACACATCCACGGGAAGGACCGCTTTTAGAACGCCGCCCTCCTCAACGCCCTTCCGCGGCAGCCAGCGTTGCGCCGCGGCCCCGCCTTGCATCAAGTCGCGGGCGGCTTCCTTCAGCAAGGCCGGGTCAATATTGCCGGTGCGGGGATCAACGTCCACAAAGACCGGCGCGGCCCGCTCGAAGAGCAGCACGTTGGCAGAAGCCACGAAGGAGAACGGGGTGGTGACAACCAGGTCTCCTTCGCTGATTCCGGCGGCTCGCACACACAGGTGCAGCCCAGCCGTCCCCGAACTGACCCCGATGGCGTGCCCCCATCCGGTGAGCTTGCAGAAGGCCTGCTCGAAAGCCTTGATCTGCTCCCCTCGGCTCAGGTAGCGCGTTTTTAGCACGCCCATCACTGCGGCCCGTTCGTCTTTGGTCAAGTCGGGGGAGGACAAATCGATGGGTGTCTCAGTGGTCTCGGTGGTCTGAGTGGCCTCAGTGGCCTGAGTGGTCTTATTGGTCTCAGTGGTCTCAATGGTCAAGGAATATTCCTTTGCAGATATTTTGGTTAAGTTTACCAGATGTCTTGAGAGATGGAAATAGATAGGATATTCTGTTGAAAGATTTTCTAGGGGTCAAAATGGAAGGCTAATCTCACTCGTATAGCCCCCGCAATTTTCTCCAGGCCTCAACGTTATCTGTCAAATCGGTGGAATCGGCGAACTGGTCTATGCCGCCAATGTCAAAGCTGATCTTCTGGATGGCCTCCTCAGAGATGGTTTTCTTGATCGCCGTGGTGAAACGCTCGGCGAAGAGGACCTGGTAGGGACGGTTGAAGAAATCGACGGGCTGGGTGTTCAGGGGTTCGGTGAGGTCCAGGGCGTTGTGCATCTCCGCCAGGATGACGTAACCCTCGACCAGAGGCTTTTCGCGAGCTTGCCAGGTCTCTCCCTGGAGAACCCGGTTGAAAATAGGGACCAAATCATCTCCGCACGCCAGACGGGAGAAGGCAGTCCCCAGCCATTTGCTGTAGGGGGCGTACTGCTTTTCTATGAGGAAGCCCAACTTCATCAAGTCCCGCACCAAACGGGCTGCAATGATCCGGGAGCCGAGTTCGTCGCCCAGGTCGCCGCAGCGGCCCATGAAGGCTTCCTCCTGCGCCACCCGCTTCCACTGGGAGGCCAGGCGGTAGAGCCAGACCGGGCGAGGGTAGTAGGCCAACCGGGCGCGGAGAGGGATCAGTTCGCCCAGCCCGTCGTCGAACACCTCCCCGCCGGTGATCTCCAACAGTTCCTGTTCGGGGAAGGTCAACCAATCGAGCGGGTCAATCTCTTGGTGAACGTCAACGCCCAGATAGCTTTCAAAGAAGCCGCCCAGGGTGACGATCTCCACCAGATGCTCCACGGGGCCGGACTCCCTGGTTTCCATGATCTGGGTTCCACCGTCTTCCTGATCCGGCGCGCTGAAATGGACCGAATAGCCTTGAAAGCTATGGGGTAATTGCTGGCGCAGGGCCTCGTGAATAGCTTCCTTGTGCTGGGCGTGGTCCTCAGCCGACAGGAACAACTGCATGCGCGGCCCCCAATTGTGGTCTCTTGACATGGGGGTATCGTAGCCCAACACGTCCGATCCGTAGCCCATCAGCGCGGCCGAATAGTTCAGATGAGGGAAGTCCGCCGCCAGGATGGGCTGCACCGCCTGGCGGTAGAACATCTCAGAGAGCTGCAATCCGGGGATGAAATCAGGCATCTCAATCCTCCAACAAGGCTTTCCAATCTATCGCATGGGCGGTCTTGTACAATCGGTGGTCGTCGTCCACTGTGTGGAAGGTCAGGGTCAGGAAGACTTGCCCGGCAATCTGCTGCACCGGGGCCAAAGGGATCACCTCGTCCCTGCTCCCATGATAGATCACGGTGGGCGTCTCCACCGGGGTGAGGGAGGCCTCGGCGAAATCCGGCCCGACCAGAGCCGGAGCCATCAACACCAGCTTGCGCACCCGATCCGGGTGTTGGCAAGTGTACAGCGCCCCCATCAGTCCGCCAAAACTGGATCCCACCAGCGTCCAGCCGGTCTGGCCCGCCAGCAGCGGTTCAAGCTGGGCCATGCGCGCCTCCAACGGGCCGCCAAAATCAGGGATCAGCGCGCCGGGGAAGAGTTTCCCCAGCAGGGTGGCTTTGGCGCCTTGGCTGCTGCCTTCCAGTCCATGTATGAAGATCAAACGCTTGGGGTCAAAGGTCATTGTTGCTCCTCAGTTGATTTCTCCCTATCATTATAGGCGATGAATCGCCTGTGGATAAGATTGGAAATCTTTTCATCGGTTGGCTCTTGGCAGAGACCCTTGGGGTCTAGCCCATGATGACCCTTGACAAAAAATCATTTCTGCCTATAATAGTAACCACTATAGTAGTTACTAAAAGGATTTTCAATGGATGTCCCTCCAGGATTGCGCCAATTAGGTCTCACCGAGTACGAAGCCCGCGCCTATGCCGGGCTGCTGGCCTATCCCGGCTCTACCGGTTATGAGGCGGCCAAACATTCGGGCGTGCCCCGGGCCAAGATCTACGAGGTGCTGGACGCATTGGTCGCCAAGGACTTCGCCCGGACCAGCGAAGAAGAAGACCGCACCCGCTACCACCCGCTGCCTTACCAGACCCTGCTGGACCGCTACCTGAACCAGGCCCAACAGGTGGCCGGTGAACTCGGTCCTCAACTTGAACAACTCACCGCCCCGCAGGAACTGGAGCCCCTCATCACCTTGCGCACCCGCGACCGGGTGATCGCCCAGGCCAGGGAGATCATCTCCCGAACCCAGAGCCATCTGGTGATGACCGGCTGGCCGGAGGATATGATGGAATTGGCCAAAGCCCTTCTGGATGCCGAAACCCGGGGCGTGGCGGTTTTCGCCCAGGTCTACGGCGAAGCCGAGCTGCCCCTCCGCCAGGTCTTCTTTCATCACCCCGTGGATTTGACCAACCGCCATCCCGGTTCCCCCACCTCTCCCTGGCTGGTCATCGTCGGCGACCACCAGGACGCCCTGGTGGCCGAAATGGCCCCCGGCGAGGAGGCTGTCGCCCTATGCACCCAACACAAAGGCATCGCCATGATGGCCGCCGAGTACGTCAAACACGACATCTTCCTATCCCAACTGACCGCCTACGCCGAAAAGCAGGGCATCCAATTCCCCCCCGAACTGAACGACCTGCAAAAAATGTGGTTCGCAGGCTTGTAAGATACCTCATACGAAGAAAACCAACTCACCCCAGACTGCATCCTACTCACTGACAACTAACAAAGGAACCTACCATGAAAAAATCCACCCTCTCCATCCTGCGCTGCCCAGAGATCGGCCAACCGCTGGCCCTGGAAACTTCCTCCGAAGACGCCGAAGTCATCCTCGAAGGGCAATTGGTCTCTCCCAATGGGCGAAGCTATCCCATTCGTGATGGCGTCCCCAACCTGGTCTTCCCCGACGAACTGATGCCCTCCGATGAGGAGTTCTTGCAGCAGTACGAAGAACAGGCCAACCAGTACGACACCATGGTCCGCTTCCTTTTCGAGAGCTTCTTCGAGGACGAGGAGGCCAACCGCGCCCAGATGGCCGCCATGCTGGAAGTTGAGCCGGGCGACCGGGTTCTGGAGGTTTCCTGCGGCACCGGCTCTAATTTGTTCCCCCTCTGGGATCAGGTTAGGCCAGAGGGCGAACTCTTCGCCCTGGACCTTTCCCCCGGCATGATGGGCGTGGCCCGCCAGAAAATGGATGCGGCCCAGATCCCAGTCGAGTTTTTCCTGGGCAACGGCGCTTACCTGCCCTTTGATGACGGCGAATTCGATGGCTTGTTCCACATTGGCGGGTTGAACACCTTTGGCGAGGTCAAGAAAGCCCTGGCAGAGATGGCCCGCGTGGTGAAGGTCGGCGGGAAGGTGCTGGTGGTGGACGAAGGTCTGGCCCCCTGGCTCCCGGAGACCGAATACGGCCAGATGCTTCTAAACACCAACAAACTTTACGAACACCAACCTCCGCTGTTTGCGCTCCCTGCCAACGCCAGGGAAGTGCGCCTGGATTGGGTGATGGGCAACGCCTTCTATCTTATAACTTTCCGGGTGGGCGAGACAGAACCCCAATTGAACCTGGAGCTTGAGATCCCCGGCCAGGGCCAGACCATTGGCGAGATGATTCAGGGAGCCGGTGAGTGAGATTGGCGTAAAATCCCCCAAGCGGATAAAAAGAGAAGCAGCCAGTGATGAAAATTCTGGCTGCTTCTCTTTTTAGGTACGGCCTTGATAAAAGCGTTTAGACGCTATTCTCCATCCCAATCTCCGGTCACGGGGATAAACGCGGCGCTGCCGTAATTGATCCTGATGTCCGCAGCGCCGATGTCATTGGTGTTGCGCAGGAATACCTTTCCCTTCCTGTAGACTCCGATGGTATCTACCCCGTCACCGTCCCAGTCACCGGTAAGCGGGATGGCATTGACCAGGATAGGATTGGTGATGATAATGTCAGCCGGGCCGGCGCTGTTTGAGTTGCGGAGCCGGAACTCCCCCGTCAGGCTCTCGAAAGTACCGATGGTATCTACGCCATCACCGTTCCAGTCACCCGCCACGGGAGTGAGGTCGCCGCCGTTGAAGATAAAAGCCAGATCAGGCGGGCCGCTATCATTGGAGTTGCGAAGTTTGAACTCGCCAGTAGCTATCACGTAGACGCCGATGGTGTCAACGCCGTTTCCATCCCAGTCGCCGGTGATAGGTAAATTGGCGTTCCCGCTGCCCCCGAAAGCGAATTCGAGGTCGGCGGTTCCAGGGCTGTTGGTATTGCGCAGCGTGAACTGGCCCGTCTGGGGATTGTAGACGCCAATGGTGTCTATGCCGTCGCCATTCCAATCTCCGACAATGGGCAGAGCATCGGGCACACCTTGGCCGAAAATGAACTTGATGTCTGGCCGGCCGAGGTCGTTAGTATTGCGGAGTTTGAAGCGGCTGACTTTGGGCTTATAAACGCCTATGGTATCCGTGCCATAGTCTAGATTTACAGATTCGTAAACATAGGCAGAACCTGGGTTGATCAAAGACCGTGGAATCATGGCAGGCGCTCCGACAGCTATACGATCGCCATCAAAAGAAACTGCATATCCAAAGAGATCATATTCTGAGGCATCACTGGCTGTCAATTTAGCTCCTAAACCCCAACCTGCGCCAGTGAATTCATAGATGTAAACGGATCCAGTAGACTCTCCACCCTCATCATCATTCTCAGCCCCAATAACGATGAGGTCCCCATTAATGGCTACAGAAATTCCAAAGTATTGGAAATGCCCGGCATCAGCGGCGATTAACTTTACTTCCTGACTCCAATTCGAACCATCATATCTGAAAACATAAGCCGCGCCCGAATCGCTCCCCACAATATCCACGCCAGGCGCTCCGGCTACAACCACATCCCCGTCAATGGCAACTTTAAATCCGAGTTGATCTAATATGGCAGGGTCATTGGCAATCATTTTTGCCTGCTGGGTCCAACTCGAACTTATGCGCTGAAAAATGTAGACGGCTTCAGCATTATAACCACCATCATCGTCTCCAAATGCGCCTACTGCGATGGTGTCCGCGCTGATTGAGACCGAAGCGCCGAAATCGTTTGAAATATCCCCCTCGCTGGGAGACAGTTGGGCTTCTTGAACCCAATTATTTCCTGTCCTTCGATAAACAAAAACCGCACCCGAAGCGCCGAAACTTCTCTGCGCTCCCACCACAATCGTATCACCGTTAATTGCTACAGCCTTCCCAAACCAATCAGGCGTGTTGGCTGATAATATAGTAAGTTCATCCCAACTGGCTCCATTTCGTTCGTATATAAAAGCGCTCCCAATACCAGGAGCGCCCACCACGATAATGTCTCCACTAACGGCAACCGAGTATCCAAAATATTCATTCTCCACGCCATTGACATCCGTCAATTTGGCTTGTTGGATCCAATCGCCGCCTATTTTTTGAAAGACGTAGGCAGACCCTGAATTGCTGCTGCCCTCATCATCTTTATAAGCCCCTACAACGACGATATCCCCGCTTAATGCAACTGAGAACCCATAGATATCATCATCTTCGCCATCATTGATTAATAATTTGCTCTCCGTGATTGATGATAAGTCTATCATTGAGGATGAAGATGCAATGGCGGGAGTATTAACATGGAGAGCGCTGAACACGACCCCCAAAACTAGCAAAATGGACAACAAACGGAATGCGATTGAATTGACTGAGTTTGGGGCTGAACTATTCATAGAATCCTCGTGCTCTTGTTAGTAGAATTGGGTAAAAAAATTACCAATCTATTGTATCATACGTCCACACAACATACTATTGACTCAATATTTTCTCCTGAGAGGTGAAAAGGACAAAAAACACCACTGGGGAAATGTTCAAGGGCGCCAGGGGGTGAAATTGGCTCTCGAAATCATTGTGCCTTCCCGGTTGTAGGGCAATATGTCGGTGAACATCATTGCTTCCATTAACGCCTGGGAAGACGAATCTGAAACGCAAGTTGGAGTCGATGCAAGACTGATCTGATTCCAATTGAAGCCTTGAAAACAAAGCAGCCAGTCGCGTAACGACTGGCTGCTGTTATTTTTACGTTCAACGTCATAACGTTTGAACGTTCTAACGGTATTCCATCATTTAGGCCAGACCAATGGCCTCCAACATTTCCGCATTTGAATTAAATTTATATTCCTCCTGGCCGAGTTTTTGGGCTTTGACCTGCTCGATCTGGTCGAGCTTTCGCCAGTCTGCGGTGGTGATGACCGGCTGGTCTAAACCCTGGAAGCATTCGGCCAGCTTGGCCCCGATGCTGAGGTCGTTGGCGGGGGTCAAGGTGTGCAGGTAGTGGAGGGTTGCCTTGGCGCCGTTGACCCCGTCCTTGCGAGCCACGCCCACCAGTCCGTTGCTGGCCTCCCGCGCCCAACCGGCCAGGAACACGTCCGGGATGATCTCGCCGGTTGCGGGATCGTGGGCCTCATGGGAGATGTCGTCTATAGGATAACGCGGATGGGGCGTTTTGGCGAATTCTTTCCATTCATCCAGCGGAAGTCCAAAGTTCTGGTCAATCCGATCGCCGATGCAGAAAACTACTGTGTCGGTCTCCACGATGCGGGTGGCGCCCAGTCCTTTGGCGCTGGTTCTGCCGTCATCCCGGAGAACCAGGGTGGTGTCCTCCACCTCCAGGGCGGTGACCTTGCCCGCCTCGTCGCCCAGGATGCGCCGCGGGGAGGATAGAAATTCGAGACGGAAGACCGTCTCGGAAACCGGCTCTAAGGCTTTATCCTGGCCGGAGAGGATAATATCCAGGGCGGCCTGGGGGTCCTGTCCCACGCCTTCCATCGCCGGGCGGCAGCGTTCGATCTCAGTCTTCAACGCCTCCAGGTCCAGGTTGGCGGCCACGTTCTCATTTTCTTTCTTGTTGAATTTGATCGCCGCCGGACCGCGGCGAGCCAGAGCCGTCACCGCATCCACCTTGAGGTCGCGGACCGTCCAATGGGCGATATCCATCATCACGTTGCCCACCCCGATGATGACCACCCGCTTGCCGATGGGATGGGGCTTCTCGCTGAAAGGGGGCAGCTTGTTGTAGTGGTAGACCAGGTCTTTGGCATGGTACACGCCCTGGAATTCCTCGCCGGGTAGTCCCAGCCACTTGGTGCCCTGCGCCCCGACGGTGACCAGAATAGCCTGGAATCCCAGCCCGCGCAGGCTGGCCAGGGTCAGGTCGCCCTGTTCTCCGATGGTGAGGTTGCCGTAGTACTCAATGCCGGGTGTATCCAGAATTTTGCGGAACTGGTTGCGCAGCCCGGCCTTCATTTTATATTTATTGTGGTAAATGCCATATTCGGCCAACCCGCCCGGTTTGATGTCGCGGTTGAAAAGGGCCACGTGAGCGCCTTCACCAGCGAGGTGTTTGGCTGCGAATAAACCCGCCGGGCCTGCGCCGACGACTGCCGCTAGATATTTGCCATTTTCAGGGGTCAAGAACAACCTCCACGTTGATAAGGGGATACGTTCATGGTTCTCCGTGGTGTGAACTACGAAAATTTTATCACAAATAGATCGAGTCGCTTGCTTGCTCATGCTGGTTTGTAAACCTATGCAGCGGGCAACCTCGATAAACCTGGCAGGATTGTTGGTGGAAATTCCTTATCTATGCTATATTTCAAGTGTCCCCCTGGTCTCAATGGTCAGACTGGCAAGACCATCCGGCCAGTTCGAGTGTGCTTTTGGAGGCAGCGTCATGATAGATTATGATAAAAAAGAAACCCCTTCTCCTGGAGACCGGCTAAACAGCTTGAAAGCCGCGCTGGATGAACGTCCCCAACTCAAGCGGTTCCTCTGGCAGAGAAAAGTAACCCCCGCCTTCTGGACCACCGCCTCGGTCATCTCCTTGACCATCAACGTTATCTTGATCGTGGCGTTGATCCTCCTGGGGCGGGAACTGTTTGGCCTCAAGAATTTGGTCACCGAACAACTGCTGTACGGCCTCTACGATAACTTTGTGTTGATGGATGACGCCAATATTGACTCCATCATCAACGTGGATGACAGCCTCCCGGTGATCTTCGACCTGCCGGTGATTGCCAACACCACCGTCATCCTCACTGAAGACACCACCATCACCGGCGCGCGGGTGTGGATCAACAGCGCCGTCCTGAACATCAACAACGCCAGCGCCACCATCATGCTGCCCGCCGGCACGGAACTGCCTATCGCCCTGAATATTATGGTGCCGGTTGACACCACGGTGCCGGTGGTGCTGAACATCCCCATCAGCATCCCCCTCAATCAGACCGACCTTCATACGCCTTTTGTGGGGTTGCAGAGCGTGCTTGCCCCTTATCTGATCCAGTTATACCAGGCCCCAAATTCCTGGAATGACGTGCTTTGCCGGGTGATAGGTTTGTTCTGCCGTTGAGCTTTCGCCTAGAATGATCGTAGGGGCGCAGCATCGCTGCGCCCTTTTCTATAGTATGATTTACTGTTGGCCGTAAAATATCCCCTCTCTGAATCGTCAAGGAATCATGGAAAATAACTTCACCCAACACAAACTCTCCAACGGTCTCCAGATCATGCTCAAGGAGATCCACACCGCGCCCCTCATCAGCCATTGGGTATGGTACCGGGCCGGCTCAAGGGACGAAGTGCCGGGCATCACCGGCATCTCCCATTGGGTCGAGCACATGCAGTTCAAGGGCACGCCCCAGTTCCCCGGCGGCAAGCTGGACAAGGCCATCTCCCGTCTGGGGGGGGCCTGGAACGCCATGACCTACATGGACTGGACCACCTACCTGGAAACCCTGCCCAGCGACAAGATCGATCTGGCCCTGCGCCTGGAAGCCGACCGCATGCAGAACAGCATCTACGACCCGGAGGAAGTGGCCTCCGAGCGCACCGTCATCATCTCCGAACGGGAGGGCGGCGAGAACAGCCCCATGAACCGCCTGAACGAAGAGATGCGGGCCGCCGCCTTTCGGGTGCATCCCTATCATCACAAGGTCATCGGCGACATGGCCGACCTGAAAACCATCCAGCGGGAGGACCTCTACAACTACTACCGCACTTACTATGCCCCCAACAACGCCGTGCTGGCCGCCGCGGGCGACTTCGATACGGAGGAGATGCTGGCCCGGATACGGGAGCTGTACGAACCCATCCCCGCCGGAGAAGAGCCGCCCCGCCTCAACCGCCCCGAACCGGAGCAGCGCGGCGAGCGCCGCCTGACAGTAGAAGGGCCCGGCGAGACCACCTTCGTGCGGGTTGATTACCGCGCTCCCTCCGGCAGCGACCCTGACTTTTTCGCCTTCAGCCTGCTGGATTCCCTCTTGACCGGAGCCAGCGGCTTGAACATGTTCGGCGGCGGCCTCTCCAACAAGACCTCCCGCCTGTACCGCGCCCTGGTGGAGGGCGAATTGGCGGTCAGCGTGGGCGGCGGTTTGCAGGCCACCATTGACCCATTCCTCTACGGCATCACCGCCACCGTCCACCCTCAGCGCACGGCGGAGGATGTGATCGCGGCTCTGGAAGAGGAGATCCAGCGCATCCAGGAAACGCCGCCCTCGCAAGACGAACTGGCCCGCGCCATGAAGCAAGCCCGAGCCTTGTTCGCCTACGGCAGCGAGTCCATCTCCAACCAGGCCTTCTGGATGGGCTTCGCCGAGATGTTCGCCTCCTACGATTGGTTCCTCACCTATCTAGATAATCTAGCCCAGGTGACGCCAGATGAAGTGCAGCGCATCGCCCAGACCTACCTGCGCCCCCAGGCCCGGGTGCTGGGGATTTACCTGCCTACAGGCAACGGGGAGGCGGCAACATGACCCACTCTAACGAAAATTCCCCTCGTCCCGGCTCTGCGCCCGGCCCGGATGACGTCACTCGCGTAGAACTGCCCAACGGCATCACCGTTCTGGCCCGGTCCAATTTCAACAGCCCCTCGGTCGTCATGCACGGCTATCTCTGGGCGGGCAGCCTCTTCGACCCGGACGAAAAGCTGGGCTTGGCCGATTTCAGCACCTCGGCCTTGATGCGGGGGACCCAATCTCGCGATTTCCAGGGTATTTATGAAGCCCTGGAGTCGGTGGGGGCCAGCCTGGGCGTCAGCGCCCGCAGCTATACCACCGGTTTTGGCGGCCGCGCCCTGGCCGAAGACCTGAGCTTGCTCCTCACTTTGCTCTCTGAAGTCTTGCGCCAACCCACTTTCCCCGAGGAACAGGTGGAACGCCTGCGCGCCCAGATGCTGACCGGCCTGGCCCTCCGCGCCCAGAACACCGGCGCTATGGCCGCCCAGACCTTCGACGAGATGGTCTACGCGGGGCATCCCTACAGCCGCCTGGAGGAGGGCACCCCAGAATCTATCCAGGCCATCACCAGGGAGGATCTGGCCGCGTACAGCCAGAAGCATTTTGGCCCCCGGGGATTGACGGTGTCCGTGGTGGGCGCGGTGGAACCGGCCCAGGCAGTAGAACTGGTGCGCCATACCCTGGGCGATTGGGAGAACCCCGACCAGCCCGAAATCCCCGCCCTGCCCGACTTGACCCCCCTGGAGGAGGTCACCACCCGGCGGGTGGAGATCCCCGGCAAGAGCCAGGCCGACCTTGTGATGGGAACTTCCGGGCCGCCCCGCCGTTCGCCCGACTTTTTGGCCGCCTCCCTGGGCAACAACGTGCTGGGTCGCTTCGGGATGTACGGCCGCATCGGAGCGGCGGTGCGCGAGCAGGCCGGGCTGGCCTATTACGCTTACAGTTCGCTCTCCGGCGGCTTCGGCCCCGGCCCCTGGTACGTCTCCGCCGGGGTGAACGCCGAGAACGTGGACCGCGCCGTTGACCTGGCCCGCGAGGAAATCCGCCGCTTCATCGCCGAGCCGGTGGACGCCGAGGAACTGTCCGACTCTCAAGCCAACTACGTTGGCCGGATGCCGCTCTCGCTGGAGTCCAACAGCGGGGTGGCCGGCGCCCTGCTCAACATCGAGCGTCACAACCTGGGCTTGGATTACTACCTGCGCTATCCCGGTCTGATAGACTCCATCACTACCGAAGACGTGCTGGCCGCGGCCCGTCAGTATTTAGACCCCGACCGGATGGCGGTGGCGATTGCAGGAACGTTGGAAGATTAAAAGGTTGAAGGTTGAACGTTAGAATGTGAAAACGATGATAAGAACTGGCGTTGATTTGATTGAAGTGGAGCGGGTGGAGCGAGCTATCGCCCGGCATGGTGAGCAATTCCTGAAGCGCATTTACACGCCGGGGGAGTTGGCCGAGGTGGGCGATAACGGCCCTTCGCTGGCGGCTCGCTTCGCGGCGAAAGAGGCGGTCGCCAAAGCGCTGCAAACCGGCATCGGGAAGGTCACCTGGCAGGACGCCGAAATCCGCCGCGGCCCCAACAAGGAACCGATCCTCCACCTGCACGGCGAAGCCCAAAGGCTGGCCGAGGAGCTGGGGCTGCACACCTGGTCGGTCAGCTTGAGCCACACCCACGAACACGCCATTGCGATGGTGGTGGCGGTGGGGGGGACGGTTGAAGGTTAGAAGGTTGAACGTTAGAACGTTTAAACGTGGAAACGGCGATAAGAACTGGGACTGCATACCTGGTCGGTCAGCTTGAGCCACACCCACGAACACGCAATCGCTATGGTGGTGGCGGTGGGGGGGACGGTTGAAGGTTAGAAGGTTGAACGTTAGAACG